>CANQSM010000089.1 GCA_947626525.1 uncultured Phocaeicola sp.
CTATACATGATTTTTGAGTTTTATGTTCGCAGCAAAGCTATTTATAATTTTTTAGAGCCCTAATTTGAGTGCTTACCCATCTGCTTCCATCCATCTATTGGACACAGGCGGACGACCGTTTCGAACTCATCCGGGGAGACGAAAGCAAGGTACCTTTCAATTATCACCGTACCAATACTTATGGCGCCAACCTAAACAGTTATTTTACCAGTACATTGGGAAAAACGGCCTTCGGAGCGGAAATGCGCAATGAAGATGTCATCAGCACCGTATTGGGCGAGCCGCTAAAAAAGCCGGAAAACATTTCAGGCAGCGAACGTTTCTACGACAAAGGGCGCAACCGGACCCATGTCAGTTTCCATGCGGAACACACCCTGTTGCTTTCCCGATTCACCTTGTCGGCAGGCGTCATGGCCACCATGAATACGGATTGGGACAAAAAGTTCCATTTCTTCCCGGGAATAGACGCTTCTTACTGGCTTTCCCGTCACCTGAAAGCCTATGCGTCATGGAACACTTCATTGCGTATGCCCACTTTCACCGAGTTGTATTACAGCACGAACGAGACGCATCAGGGGAACAAGGAACTGGCTCCCGAGAAGATGCAAGCATACGAAGTGGGGATAAAATATCGGCAATCAGGCATAGAAGGGACGCTGAGCGTCTACCATCACCGGGGAAAAGACCTGATAGACTGGGTACGCCCTATCGATGAACCCATCTATTATTCCATGAACCATACAAAGATCAAGGCCACAGGAATAGAGGTTTCTTCTCTGTTCAACCTGAGAAAACTCATCAATCCCAACCTCCCCCTGACCTCCGTGTACGTAGGCTACAGCCATATCAACCAAAACAAGGCGGAAAGCGCTGAATACGAATCGCTCTATGCAATGGAATACCTGCGGCACAAAATAGTGGCACGGCTCGACCATCGCGTCTGGAAACAGCTGACCGCAAGCTGGGCCTTCCGCTGGCAGGAACGGGTGGGCAACTATACGGCCTATCCGAAGAATGCCCCGCAAGGAGTGCAACAAGCCTACAAGCCTTATTCATTGTTGGATGTGAAAGTACAATGGACGGCTCCCGCCTACCAATTGTATATAGAAGCGAACAACTTGTTCGACAACACTTATTACGACCATGGCAACATCCCCCAACCCGGCATTTGGGTACGCGGAGGGGTAAGTTACCGCTTCAACTTATAAAAAAAGCCTTGCGAAAGTGTCGACACACTGTTCGCAAGGCTCATTCCTTATCTGTAATAGTCAGGATTTGTCCGCTCCATCAGCCACCTGAAGTATTTTTCGTGTTCATCCACAAGGTGTTCCCAAGAATATTCATTTCGTATCACCTCAATATTGTTTGCCGTGAACGTCGCCTTGTTTTTATCGGTTATTTCGTCTATGCCGTTGAAATATTCCGTAACCTTTTCCGCCGATGGATAATACAGGGCATTGCCTTTCAGCACGGCACGGTTAAAGATATTGTCATGAGCGAATACGAGACATCCGGCAGCCATTGCCTCAAGCAGTGAAGGATTGGTGCCGCCTACACTGTGCCCGTGAAAATAGGCAAGCGAGAAATGACGGACAGAATCGAGTTTCTTGAAATCATATATTCCGCCTGCAAACCTTACGTTCTTCTCCTTCCCGTATTTTTCCATAAGCTCTTTGCCGTGAGGCGTGTTGGTTTTGCCTACAATTATCAGCGGCCTGCGTCCGTTCTCCTTCGAATGAAGATAGCCTTCAATGGCCATCACAATGTTATTCTCCGGTTCCAGACGCGCAATCAGAATGTAATATTCTTCCGGCTTCAGTCCAAACTCCGTCAGGTATTCGGCGTTGAAATCCGTATGTATGTCAGCACCGTAGGCCAGAAACCTGCTCTCCTTACCGTATTTCTCCTTGTAATAGTCATGAATGCCCATGTTGTCGGCAATGAGGTAATGGCTGTATCTCACCGCCATCCTCTCCTCCCAGTCAAGAAAACAGCGTACCATGGGACTGAACTTCGAGCGTTTGTTCTCCAACCCGTCCATGTTCGTTGTGAATATGGGACATTTCCGCGCCTTTACGTTGAACCAGATGTAAGCGGGAATGATGCTTGTATAGCCGGCCCCATAAATGATGTCGAAGTCCCCTTCCTTCAATGCGTTTCTTAACGACACAAAGTCATAGAAGAAACTTCCGACCGAACTGCCCATCCATGTTTCCGGACTGTATATATGCTTTATCCTTACACCCTTGTAACTGTCTTCCTTGTACGGATGAAACTTCGGGGAGTAAACCGTCACTTCATGCCCTCTTTGGGCAAGCCCGACGGATATGTATTCCGCGAACTGCTCGAAGCCCCCGTAGTTGTTTGGTATGCCACGGGTGCTGACAAATGCTATCTTCATGATTTTATGTTGCTGTGTGTGCTAAATAAACGTTCGCAAAACTTCCATTTATCAGAAGTTAAAGACAAAAGCCTATGTTATGCTCTGGGTAAGACGTGTTTCTTATCCGAAAGGATATAATTTATTGATTTCTTCACGAAATAAGAGAATAGGATGGCCAATCCGATACCAACCATGCAGGTAACGAGGAACAGGAAGTTTTCGTCATGTATAGCACTTTCAAGATGTAATTTTTCCACTACCCGGAACATGACCATGTGGCATAAATATATTTCCATTGAAATGTTACTCAGAAAGTCCATCACTTTGTTGTGCATCCAACGGTGATTTGCTCCCATGGCATAAACTAACCACAATGTGAATACCAACATTAATGGCATCACTTTATGCAAAGTCCACACAGACTGTGGGCAAACAAAATACAAGGCATTCGCTATCAAACAGACTATCAACAAAAAATTTCCCCACTTCGCAGACCACTCATGCAACCTCTCTCGATAAAGGAAACATAGCCCGCCCGACAACAGGAAAGGAGCCGAATACAAAATGCTGTGCCTGCTCGGATGAAAATCCACGAAAATCTCTGTAAAAAAGTATTCTTGACATAAGAAATTAATGACCAAAGATATGCCGAATACGCCCCAAGCCCTACGCTTATTATCCAACAAGAACACGAAAAACGGAAACAACATATAAAACAAAAAGATTAACCCTAAGAACCATCCTACTCCAATCACTTTTATATCAGGATTCGGCAACAGATTAAACACCAAAGTGCAATTCATGAAAGCCTGTGCCAAATTCTCCTTAGAAAAATCAACTATTAAATTCAAGACACAAAGCAGACCGAAGAAAGGCAATATTCGCTTATATCTTTTAGAATAGAAATCATTTAATGATATTTGACCGTTCTTCATACGGTCATAATAGCCGCAACATAAAGCAAAGCCACTAATCATAAAAAACAAAAACACAAACCATGTGAACCATGGCATCAACTGATCTGAGAACCAGCCCAATTCGGGTTTGACAGAAAGGTTTGCCTGATAATGCATCACTGCAATCCCGATAGCCGATAATGCGCGCAATCCATTGATGTTGTCATACTTAGCTTTATTAACAAGGGGGGGGGGTAATTTGTCGATTTGTATCCATACTTATTCCGCTTTCTACTATTTATTAAATATTACATCATAAAAAGTCCCCTTCAAAGCAAATTCTTCAGGAGTACGTTTGTACGCAAGCTTATGGAAAGGGCATATCCGCTTCAATTCCTCATAACATTCCTTATTATAAGGTTCAAAAAGCCTGAGCAACAATATATGAGGCACGGAATTACTAAATGGAATCACCTTCTTCCAATCATCAGCGTAGAAATCCATGATCATCGAAAAAAACAAATGAAAAATAAAATAATCCACCAATATGTTTTCTGTCTTCCAATATGCAAAAAGCAAATCCCTAACGGCTAAAACAAACTTATGGCCAGTCTTTGCAGTGATAAACCAATTAGATATATTCGACACATGACCGTCTGCTCCCGGTTTCAAATTTTGAAAGACAAAAAAATCACTATCCAACATATACCTTGGAATTACCCCTCCTACACAGAACACCGTCGCGTCAATCCATGTTCCACCATACTCGGCCAACAATGCCACCCGTAGTAAATCCGAGAAATGCGTATGTGTGATTACCCCTGCCTCATATTTCTGTTCGATATAATCGGGAAAAACTACATATTCTTTCCTGTTCTTTGCAGTTACAAGTACAATTTCACGTTCTGTAATATGTTCACAAATAGACGAATAACAATCCTGCACCAACTTAGGAGCATCTTCCATCCCTTGCATCCAACAAATCCAAATCCTCGGACAACTTTCCTGTTTCATCGCATATCTTCCTGACTTCCATTCCTCGTCAAACGACTCCAATATGGGCAGATATCGTTTCTTCAACTTGTGCAGTATTTTCTGCTGCACTCCTAAACGTACAAGTTCCAATGACTTGTACGATACGCCGGTCAGGCAGACCTGCGCCACGGCGTATGGCAACACCCCAGCCTTGCGCCACTGGTTCAGTAGCAACCATCCACCGAGCTTCTTGAATGTAGAAAGTAAGCCTTTCATTTCGTGCCCCTCAACTTGATTATCTTGATGTCGTGGCTCACGCGTTCCTTCTCGACAGGCCACCTCATGTAATCCCCGTAAATATGGCTATTTATAGCGTCCGCATTTGACGGCACATTCACCACAATGCTCTCGAAAGGCATCCTACGTGGTTCTCCCCACCATTTTTGCATCACCACCTCCCTTTCCCTATATTTGCCGAGCATGTTACCGGCATACCGAGATTTGTCGAAATCATGTTTCCTCAACACGCATTGCATGGCCGACAAGCATTTATCTACGGACACGAGCTTACCAACGGGTATCACATGAAGCAATCTGATGACCAACTTCTCATGCCAAGGCCGCCCCACCTTGTGAGTGTCAACCTGTGTCCTTATGTTAGGAATCTGCACCAAATACCTGTACATCAAGATATGCTTCACATGGAACCACCTGCGCAACCCATTTGCAGGCAGGCCGTCTATGGGAAATATGTCGAGCCACACGTGGCACTTACGCGGAAGTTCGTTCATAAGCACCTCTATCTCGGCCTCCTTGTCAATGAATTGCGAGAAGTTGAACTGCCATTCCGGTGTGTTGCCATGGCAAGTCAGCCCATACCCCTCCGGATATTCCGCTTGCAGGCTCACGAACTTGTCATAGTCCTTTCGCGGCATGCCTATGTCTATGTCATCGTCCCACGGGATGAACCCCTTGTGACGCAGTACCCCTATCAGCGAACCGCCAATCATATACCACCTCAATCTGTGTCTCTCGCAAATATCCATGAAGACCCGGAGAATCTCCATTTGCGTCATTTGCACTTTTCGAACATTATTCATCGTTGTCTCAAATTACCATTCAAAAAACTTTCTTATCTTTCCAATACAAAACCTATCTATTTTCATTTCAAACATTTTCTCACAATAATTGTTTTTCTCGCAAATAATCAATAGTTTTCCTTATGCCATCCTTTACCGGTGTTGTGGGATGCCATCCTAACGTTTTCAGTTTTTCAACGGAATAAACAGATTTAGATACTGGGTTATATCCTTTCCTTTCAGTTTCATCAGGAACTTCCATGACAACCTTGCGTCCAACCATGCTAGCTGTGATTTCAGCCAGTTCCCGGATACTAATGTTCGATGCCTCATCAGCTATGTTATACGCTTCTCCGTTTTTGCCTTTTAGCAAGATATACAATATGGCTGAGGCACAATCTACCACATAAATCCAAGAACGAAATTGACTTCCAGTACTTTTCATTACGATGTCCTCTCCCCGGAGTGCATTGCGTATGAACTGGGCGTAAACCCGATTGTCATTTTCAGAAAAATCCGAACCGTATGTATGGCAAGGCCTGGCAATGACCACGCCTGCCCCATATTCGGACATATAGGACACACACAATGTTTCCGCCGCACGTTTTGAAGACGGATAGCATGAGCGGGGAGACATACAATCAACATATCCACTGTAATCCTCTGTAAAAATTCTGCCATCGCTTTCACCATACACCTCGCCGGAAGATACAAAAAGAAACCTTTTCATGCCATGCCGCAATCCATACGACAAGAGGTTGTCAACTCCGTTCAGGTTTGACTTAATTACTTCAACCGGATGTCGGGAGAAGAAATTAGGACTGGCATTGCTGGCCGCATGTATGATGAAATGGAAATCGATATCTGATACTAATGGAGAAGTAACATCATGTTGGATGAAATGGAACGATGCGTCGGAGACAAAGTCCTGAAACAAGCCAGCCGCCCTTTTCGCATTTCTCCCCATTCCATAGACGCTGTAATCTTTTCGCTCATTGAGCATGAGAGCCTTTACAAGACAGGCTCCTATCAGACCTGTGGCTCCTGTCACGAGAATGTTGCTGCCACTCAGGCTGTCCCAAGGCAAATCAAGCCGGGCAAAGTTTGATAACTCTTCCTGATAACAAGTCATTTCAACCAAGATTCTTTAGTCGTATGCCTCAAGGCTCTGAAAATTTCCAAGTCCTCTACCGTAGTGATTTTTATGTTCTTTTCCGATCCAGGCACCAAGTGCATTTCCTTGCCACCCAACTCCGCCATCAATGTGCATGAGGCCACAGAATCTGTTATACCTTTTTCTTTAGCCTCCTCATGGGCAGCAATGATGTTTTTCAACCTAAATGTCTGCGGCGTTTGGGTACGTATCAGCTTGTCACGAGGAATGCTTGTGCACGAGGTAAAGCCATCCTCACTTTCCAATATCGCCTCACGACACTTGATACCCGTGACAGCATAGCCCGACGCCTTGCAAATGGCAATGTTACTTGATATGATGTCTTGCGACAATAACGGACGTACTGAATCATGAATCAGCACCAAGTCCTCCCCCACGCATCCAACCTCTTTCAATCCATAAATACCATTGTGTATGGACTCCATGCCTGTGTTTCCACCGGGGAATATCCACTTCAATTTTGTAATGCCGAACTGGTTTGCATACGATTGAAGCACGGTCTCCCAGCCATTCAGGCACACCACAGCTATGCCCTGTATGTCAGGGTGATTTTGAAAACACATCATGGTGTGAATGATGATTGGACAATCGTCCACGTGCATAAACTGTTTTGGGATATCTTGCCCCATACGGTTGCCGGAACCTCCGGCAATAATTAATGCGATGTTCATATCTTCTTGTTCTAAATATTGTACAACACGTGATTGGAAACCCAACCTTTCACCCACGTCATTTGAATATATGCCAAAGCTTCAATGTCATCTTCAAGCAAATATTCTTTATTATCAATAATTCTGGCAACGGCATGCTTTTGTTTGTTTTCATCACACGGCAACGTTCAAATTCTGCTGATATATTGTCAGAACTAACCCCACCAACAAAGAAAGATGATATAACAGATTTAGTTTCCTTAAAGTTGAAACCTGCAATATACGCACGCTGTATCAAATCAAAATCTCCATAAACCTTATATTGCAAGCGAAATCCTCCTAAACGTTCTATGACAGAACGTTTCATAACAAACGACTGATGGCATGCAGGCAAACGATACTTGATACAAGTGATTGGAAAATTTCCCCTTATTTTGCTTGAGTGGCCAAACCTCAACTCACAATCCCCGTATATGACATCCGCTTCGTCACTATGTTTCATCAACTCTGCGATTCCGCTTGGAAATAAAAAGTCATCAGCTCCAAGATACAATATCCATTCTCCTTTGGCTTTTTTCCACCCCTTATTAAAAGCGTCATAAATACCGTTATCCGGTTCGGAAATAAAATCTACTCGACTCTCTTTTTGCTTATACAACTTTAGAATATCTATCGTATTGTCTTTCGAGCCTCCATCTATAACCAAACACTCCCAATTAGGATATGTTTGATTTATCAAACTTTCTATGGCTGATGAAATGGTTCTGCCAACATTGAACGTGGCTATCACTACTGTCACCTTGGGACAATCTACAATCTTCATGCTATTAGAACATACATCAAAGTGGGAATTTTCCAAACTTCACCCGGCATTTTATGACCGTACGTATAATCCAATAAATACAGCACTGTACAAAACGGCGATGCCATGAAACAGGATAATCTCTCATTTCAAAAGATACGGTATCCAAGTCGAAACTCAAACTTTGTATTTCTCTGCGTGTAGCCATCACTCCAAATATTTTACTGCCTAATCTGAATGCATTAAGTGGTCTTATTTTTAGCTTGTCTGGATGATAATTATAGCAATACGTTCCGTATGTTTCAAACTCACTGAAAACCTGAACGGTATCTTCTTTCCTTGCTGCGATGCATTGTTCAAACCAAGGAAGTTTGAATTGGGATTTTTCTTCTATCAAAGAAAGCATTTCTTTTACAATGGATACATTGAAAAGCATATGTTCTGAAATAAATGAGTATGGAGCCTTTTTAGGAGCATGGAACAATCCGTCTATTGTATTAAAATATGGGACATGATGTTCTTTCTTCACTAATACCAAATCATGCCCTTCTTCATCTTTAAAGTTCAATTCGTTTAACGGTACCGTATCGGAATCCCACACCAAATATTCATCTTTTGCATATTTGCTTAAAGCAAATCCCAATTTCAACAATTGCTGGTAGTACCAACCAAAAGCTTGCGTTGTCAAATACTTTTTTACAATAGATTTGCAAACAGAGAACGTCAGATTGTCAACAACCTTATTTTCATCCACAAAGGTTATCAAAGAATCTACGTTTGGAATATAATTAAAGTTTCTCTTGTCCGTCAAAACATAAATATGATTTGGATTGATGTTCTTCTTGATGAAATATAAGTTTTTTCTAAAGAACCAACAATCTTTCAAAGACATGCAAATAACGACATCCATTTTCTTTAAAGTTTGTTTTCTCAGGTACACACATAATTATCACCCTAAAATTCCAAAAAGAATTTCAGCCAATTATCAATCCTTAAATAAATTACTGAATCTCTTGATTTTATTTTCTTATCTAACAATGAATAATCTATGATTGGTTTCTTACGATTTATAATGTGAATATATTCTTTATTATAGAACGGCAACTTACTTATTTGTTGATTTGTCGTATACACATGTTTATTTTGTGCCAAGGCCCATATCAAGCGTGGAGTAGTTCCACATTGAAAAGGATTATCTGTATCCAAAATAGCTTTTGCTTCAGCTGTGATTCTGGCAATATCCTCCATTTCATAAGGCAAAGCATCTACAAAATCATACTTTTGTTTACCTTTTATAAAATCATAATATTCTATTTTATCCGAATCTTGAAATACTTGTGCAATGAAAAAATCAAATTGCTGTTTTAAAGTCAACTTTTGAGGAATCATCGCTATCAACTTAATATAATAGGATCGATTTTTTATTTTGGCATCAGCGATGACTTTTTTAAAAATACCGAACCGGCCATGATGGCTCGTACCTATAGAACATAAATCATACTTATTCTTAGTATTATCATACTTCAATAAATCTTTAGACCAAAAAAAAGGAAGAAACCCGACTTTTGCATGCCCAAATAACTGAACATCCCTGAAATCAAAAGAATAGGCTTTATCAAAATAAGCGACATTACGAAAAAAATCATATGAATAATTAGAATCCCATATATACAACACTTTCCTTAACATACGGTTATATTTTCTCAGGCGTTCTATTACACACGGATGAAAAGCCACACCCTGAATTACAAAAAGCAAATCATAATATTGGTTAAATATGGAATCATTCAATTTATCAATCCAATATCTTTCCCCCATGTTTCTTTGTTCAAACAAGAATCGTAACACCCATCTTTTTATAGGATTCGGATACCTATAATAAGGATTCCATGGTAACACACCATCTGGGAAATAAGCAACAAAATGCCCCTCAGCGACCAATTCGTCTTTAATGATTTTATAAAGGTTTAAATAAACCGGTGCTATCAATAAAATTTTCATATCCTACTCCTGTTAGATGTATATATTTTTACTATAAACGAAAAGATCAACACAGCCATAAAAACAACAAGATTGTCTTGACCACCCTTGTTAAAGCCGAAAACTCCTTGAAGAATCAAATCAAAATACCAATATATCAAAGCCATCTTCCAAAAAGAAATCTTTCTTTTTCCCAAGAACAATAAAAACAATAAAGAGATAAGTGTGACAATAACCAAAGGAAAGAATTCACCGAATTCAATATACAAATCGCCATATATCGTTTTAAAGTTCAATACAGGAACCCCGGTAAACATTTGCCAAAAAGCATACCCGTCTTGTACGGACTCTTCTATATATGTCAACCCAAAAAGATATGGAAACAACCTCGTGCCATACGGATGCCTTGCAACCTCCCCCCAAAATAAATTCCCTAAATTAGGAAACGCTTCTCCAAAATATCTTATTACACTATAAAATGGCGTTTCTGTCGATGTATTTTCAAGACGTGCAAAACTGATGACAACCGAATAAACCATGATAACCCCTATCAAGCACAATATCACAGACATGCTTTCATGTTTTAACCGCCTATCAAAATGAGGGTAAAAAATGATGAAATAAAAAACTATGCCCCAAAACACAAAAAACAAATTACCACGCGAGCCTAATGCAAGGGCAGATAATATTTGGGTAAACAGAATCAGCCCTATGAGCATAAAGGCTTTATTTCGTCGCATTTTTCTGGAAATCAATCCATACAACGCATAACACATGACAAATGGAGAAAATGAATGGTAAAGGTTCACATTAAAATTATTAAACTTCAGCATAAGCCAGTTATCCCCATAGAACGTGTCTATTGCATCGCCCTCCACAGCAGATATATTATACATCTCGCCGTACCCTATGCTTGATGCTATAACAACCTGGGACAATTTAAGCATCAGATAGCAAACCATGTCTACAATCCACAAATTGACGATAAGCGATGTAGTCTTATTATATGGTATTTCTTCAAAAGAAATATTATTAAATGACACTGTTCTTAAAGGATACATTAAGGCTGCAAGACAATAAAAACAAAAGGCATAAGGTATTATAGAAAAGGACTTATTATTTTTAACAGCAAAAACATTTTCATATATTCCGGTTTCAAATACGACAATCCCTAATAAGGATATAATGACATAATAAATCGACAATATATAGACTAACGACATTTTAGAGGAATTACCATAACACCGTGCCATAAACAAGTATAACAACAGGTTTCCAATCAAAACTTCAAACATCGTCATTTTTTGATCTTATTTTTAATTACACTCAAAATCTTATCTCTTTCATTGGGAGACAATCCATATTTAACAATAAACACCATCGAAGCAATTTCAAAAACCAAGGTATTAAGCACCACCTTCCCCACAGAACCTCCGTCAAACAAGCATACCAACAATATGACTATTAAAAAGGGTATCAAGGAACCTTTCACGATAGGGATAACAGTCCTACTAAGATACTCAGAATATTGCAAATCCGCTATCTTCCGCAAGAAGTATAATCCTACAAGTAAGTTCAGAATCCCCCTTGTGAATATCCTTGAGAGAAAAACATATTCATACGCTACCCCCAAATTCAATAAAACCCAAGTCACGACTATGTGCAATACGAAAACACTTGTGATGGTAACCTGATAATTCCGTATTTTCCCCGTGGCTCCTATCGCCGAATAAAAAACTCCAGACATTGCATCAATGAGCGAGCCAAACAAGATAATCCTGCTAAAGGTACACACATACTGCGGCACTTCCACCAACCAAACATGCAAGATATAATCCATATTGCACATTACCGGAACAGAAACCAAGAAGAACAGGAAGAACGAGAACTTTGACGACCGACATATCAACCGATGAAAATCCTGCTTTTGCTTGGCTGCATACGTTTTTACGATTTGTGGTTTGAAAGCCGTTTGAAAGCCTGTAACAAAGCCGGACAACGCACCGTTTATTTGATTAGATAAACCTATTGAAGCATTCAATATTACTCCACAAAACACATTAAAAATCAGATTTACTCCAGATTCTGACAACGTACCCGACAAACTGCCTAACATGTTCCATCCAGTAAAGGACAAGATATGCTTGAACAAGGATTTGTCAAAACACAAAATATATTTAGTATAATCAAAATGCGCCCTGCAATAGATAAAATATACAATGAATATAACCGCTGCATTAAACATCATCAATACAGAATATATTTTCAATTTGTCGAATGCCATATTTGTAATCACTATTGTCAAAAATAGTTTCAACAGGACCTCTACTATACTTATTTTAGCAAATACTCCCATTCTTTCATGCGCCACAATAGCCGCATTATAAGGGATCTGAAATATGCTGAGAGAAAAAGAGACCAATGTTATTTGGAAAGTGAACGATGCAACTTCATATCTGCTCTGAGGTATATTCAATGAAGCCCCCCAAAACATCCAAAATATTTCTCCAAGAACAATAACTGTTATTACCAGTATAAAATAACAATTAAGGCAGGTACTGAATATCTTGCTAAGCTGGGTATGTTCGCCATTCCCTATGGTATAATTGATAAACCTTTGGGTCGCATCACTAAAAGACGATTTTAAAAATGAAAAAGCTACAACAATGGTAGCTACGAGGTTATATATCCCATAATCTATTACCCCCAACACATCCAATACAACCCTCAACATATAAAAGTTAATTGCCATTACTACAATCATCCTAATATACAGAGCTATTGTATTGGAAGCTATCTTTTTATTATCAACGACCATTACACCAAAAACTAAAATACACACTTCATACGACCTGCCTACACAGTCTGGTAACAGCTACCTTCAGGCAGTTTAGGTATTACAGAAAATCAGCGTGGACAAGATGTTCCTACCGGAGCCCCATCATTCCCCCCCCACGCTTTCCCTACACAGGAGTTTTCCAAAAAACATCCATCATCATAAGCCCTCAAACCATCCATATTCTTAAAAATCAAAGAACTGAACTTATGATAATTCTAAAATTCAATAATTTATAATATATCATACAGTCCTTGACACAAGAATATGGTCGTCATAACTCTCATTCCCGTCCATCAAAAGCCTGATTGTTGTTGAAATTAGGAACAACAGGACAAAACTGTAAAGCATTTTAGGAAGACATTGCAGAATATGTGAAGCATAGCAGTAAATAAACACCCCTTTTCAGGCAAGTTAACTTCATGCGCCAACGAAGTTAACTTCAAATGCCAATGAAGTTAGCTGCATGTGCCAATGCAGTTAGCTGCATATGCCAACGCACATAGCTGCATTGCCACTTGCAGCTATCTGCGTGAAAAAGTCCGGTATCATGGTTGATCCGCCGGAACGCTTCAGGCCACCTTGCGGTATTCCACACCGGTAAGGAGGACGCTCATCAACAGCTTCTCCCGGTCGTTCTCCGATACCGTAATCACCACCTCGACCGTATAGCGGGCCTCTTCCCCGCGCTTCGGAGCGGGCAGCTCTATCCCTCCGGCAAGCAGGGC
>CANQSM010000090.1 GCA_947626525.1 uncultured Phocaeicola sp.
GACCGCAAGCGTCGCAAGCTGGATGCCGCGGACAGCACCCGTTTTGATGACGGCAGCCCCGCGAAGCTGGACGGCACGATGGGGCAGTGCATGTGGTGCTGGTGACACCACCAAAATAAAAGTTAAATCGCTAATTCACATCGAATTGGCGATTTTTCTTTTAGTCACTATCGCCCATAGTCACTATAATAGTCACTATCTAAACCCCTCTAAATCACGTTAAATCGGCATGATAAAATGCCACTAAAAACAACCTTTTAATTTTCGATTGGATTAAAGCTACATTAAATTTTACCGAAAAAATAGTGACTATCCGCGTGGTGTGCAGGAATAGTCACTATAATTTTTACATTGAGAGGCGTGACCCGGATTGTTTTGTGTCGAGGTCGTCATAGTGCGAGCGGTTGCCAACTTCCCATTCGCGATTTTCGCCGCGCTCGGTGTTGACGTTGAAGCATGAGAGGACTTTTGCAAAATTGAGCGTAAAGACGTTGGAGGTCTGTTGGGTGAAATCCTGCGGATGCGATAGAACACGTACTCCTGTCTGGTCTTTGGTTGTCTGACGTATGCGCTGTATGATTGCTCTTGCATCTTCTCTGGTGAGATAGTGAACGGCAAGATTTAGGAGGTAGGCTTGTCTGTCGTCTGGGGATAGTCTGCGGTAATCGCTTTCGTCTTGACTGTCCATAGGCATGATCGGAATTGACATACCGTCATTCATCGTAATACGTAATGCATATCTTCCATCCCTATTCTTGACGGCATTGACTGAATGTATTGTGTTCCTGAAGTCATGGATTGGCTGTTGGGAGAGGTATGCCGTAAGGATTTCTTCCGTGAACATAGTAGCTGCTATCGTCAAAGCAACATCTTCCTTGTCATCTGGTTTTACACCATTGTACCATGCGGACTGACGTGAGGTAATTGGCTTCTGATATGTACTGCCGTCCTTCATTATGATACGCATATAGTCTTTACGCCCATCGTTGTTAATCTCAACCTTGAACATATCACGGTAAACATCAAGAGGAGAAGGCTTGCGTTCCTGTTTTGGCACGAAGTCTATAAACTCCGATAATTTCATTATCTTGCTTCCGTCAAAAGCTATCTTTCCGGCATGGTCGACTATGCCATATCCACGAACCTGCCCGTTCTTGTCCTTCTGGAAATAGATGTCTATGCCGAAACTCTTTTTAAGTGTGAAGATAAGCTGTTGAAGTTGCTCCTGCCGCTCCTTGCTCAACTGTTTTCCGTTTTTGTCGAGGATCTTCTTTATATCCGGATTGGATTTTGGGTGAGTCGGTTTTTTCTTCTTGGACTTTGAGACTTCGGGACTATTGAGACTTTGAGACTTTCCATCCGCAATCTCAGCCTTATATTTCTTTATAATGGCACGGAGTTGGGTTGCACGATCCTTTCGCTTCTGGCTGCTCTTGGTAATATGCTTGAATATGTCTCCGACAGAGATATTCCCGGCATTGCCACCATTCTTCAAAAGACGATAGCCGTCAAGCGACTTTTCCATCTTAAAGCCGAAAGATCTTACTATGTTTGCGAATTGTCCTTCCGTCTCATAGTCATATTTGAAAATTCGCTCTATGTCATTGTTAATGTCATAGAAAAGTATGCGGTTGGCACATGCACTGAGTCTGCGTATATCCTGATGGTCGGAGATGGCGTAGCCATTAGGTTGAATCCTCGTAGAAAGTATGTGTACGTGGTTGTTGTCCGTGTCATGATGTGCATAAACAAAGTAAGGCTGCTTCTCATAGCCCATGCCTTTCATCAATTCACGGGCAAAGTCTGTAAGCTCCTGAGGTGTCATGGTTCGTCCTTCAACGGATGCCGACACATGGAACTGGAATCGGTCGGTATTTGTATTGCCATATGTCTTTGACCTTTCTTTCAGGTAGCGTTCCACCTCGGCTGCCGCGTCAAGTCCGAAACGGTGCATTGTCTCTATAGTCTGGCGTAGTCTCTCGCTGACGTTAGCCATCAACATCAGTTCGGCCACCCCGTCTGCAACCTTATCTTCATTGTATTTTGCACCCGGGAATCTTCCGCCTCGTGCGTCACTGAGCTTCTTCACAATCATAGTCAGTACTATTATTAGTGAGCATATCGTAGAGGAATCGTAGCATTTCCATAATGGTCTTCATCTCTTTTCCGAATTGGCTGAAGGGAAGAAGGTCATTGGCTGTAAAGGCGAGTGGCGACATCTTCATCTTCTCATTTATACACTTCACGACTTGATTATGATTGACACCAATCCTGTCAATCTTCTTCATAATGGTGGATATAAGTGCGATGAGCTGAGGATTGGTATCTGTATTTTCCGATGTAGTAACATCTTCGGAATATTTTAGTGAGGCACATCTGACCAGCGCACTCATATTTCCACCGAAATAGATCACAGCCTTTTCACGCATCTGCTTATGCACGTCCTCATTGAGTCTTGTGTTTATCGTGATTTCTTTCTTCTTTGACATGTTATGTGATAATTATATGAATAGGTGGTTTGAATATTTTTACATTAGATAAAAGAAGTCTTTGGATATTTGATAAGTGTATAATTGTGTAATTGGAATATTACAGCATTTAAGTATTGGGGCATTACATACTTCGGTCACTCAGTCATTGTAACATTGCATCATCAGATTATTACATCATTGGGTTATCGGTTACACTGACTGCGGTTCCTCGGTCACTTTATCCGAAAGACCGGCGTTTCTTGGCTACAATATCCGACGGAACGAGGTCCTCGGTTTCTCAGCCTGACTAATCGGAAGCCATCAGTTCCTCCAGCCGACTCACCGAAGTATCTCGGTTACTGTATCCCAAGTATCAAAGTCTGCGAGTTTCGAGCGGAATTAACCCTCACCTTTGGGGAGGCGGATTTGCCGTTGTGTATACAATCGGCATATCTTGCAAAGCAAGGTTTATCTCCATTTTATAGCTCGTGCAACATCAAATTTCCTACGTTATTAGACGCATGGCTGACATTCGTTTTCCTATGAACCATAGTTTCCCGATATATTGGTTAGACAGACTGATGTTTCAAGGATTTTCGGTCAATGTGACTGAGACTCCGAGAACCCAGATCCTGCGAACTGTAGTTTCTTGATACCTCGGTCATACTAACCTTGCTACCGGAGATACTTTATCCGTGACACCGATATTCCGGATAGTCAGATGATTGGAATATTGGAACATTGTATATTTCAGTAATTGAGTAACTGCAATATTGGAGTCTTTAGATATTTGGATAATTGCACATTATAACATTGGAATATGATATAATCGAATTATCCGTTTATCCGAATCAGACCTCATAATCCCAAAGTCTCATTGTCTCAAAATCTCATTGTCTCATCTGGACATATCGATTTTGCAATATCGCCCATGTGAGTCTTTTGTGATAAAACCTCTACCTCCTTCTTTCAGGAATCTGAATATCGAGGCTCGTGAAATACCGAGTTTCTGTGCTTCACGCAAGATCTCCCTCGTTGTGAAAGAGTCTCCGAGATTTGCGAGTACTTCAGTGTATCGTGTATCAAGCACACCGGTTTCCAGCTCCGGGGATATACGCTCTTCCATAGTCCTGAAATATTCGGTCAGCAGTATTGCCCGTTCCGCGCTCTCTATGTCGATTATGTCCATAGATACTCCATCACAAATGCCTCTCATAATCTGGATAACCAGGCAGAACCGGATAAGATAAGTTTCAAGTTTTCCACATAGTGCCCTGACGGCATCGGAATCGGTGGTGGAATACTCTGTATTGCTCACCTCTGTTTTCCATCGGTTCACACGGATTTTTGCTTCCGGAGAAAATGGAAGCTCATTTGAGATTACATTTCCCTCTTGGTCGGTTGTGAGAGTAAAGCCTACCACCTTCCGGATTATTGTCTCCCATTGTGCCAAGACATCATCAGGCATATCAGTATCGTTCCATTCAGGCATTTCGTTGATTTCGGGATATACTTTTAGAAAACGTGATGAAAAACCGTTCAACATACGTTTACCTCCAAACTGTTCACCGAGACGTCCGGGCTGGGTGGTGCCGATTATCGAGCAATACGGCTTCGACAAGAAAATATGCTCGTTGTTTGACTTGCGGCTATATTTGAATGGCGTACCGCTGAAGAGACTTAGGAAGTAGCCCTCATCAGAACCGTTGTAACGGTTGAAGTTGGAGAGAAGGGTGTCTATCTCGTCCTTGTAAGTGAGTACTCCACGCGGATTGTCACGCAACGCTCCGATAAGTGCCTCGACTGTAGAATCCACGACCACATGGCACTTACGGATGGGCACAGCCATTTCGTCAGGCAGTGAATTTTTCTCACGTTGCTTGGCTGACATGCGTTCCCATCTGCGGTATGCCTCCATCTCCTTGCAATATTTCCGGTCATATTCGCTGTCGATCTTTAACAGTGGTGCGACGGCCTGTTGCAGTGGCGGTGTCTTGCCACAGCTCGGTGAACCGACAAGCACCATGTAGATTATCGGACGGTCAATCCATCCGGTCATGAACCTGACAGACCATGCGTTTCCCATAGCAGCCGCAAACACTGTCAGGAAAGAAGCTGCCGTGAAGTCTACGTTAAAGTTCTCGTATTCTTCAAAGGCTTCAACGATATTGCGAATTGCATCCGGGAAAACCTCAAGGGGAAAAGATGGAGCATCAGATAAGAGGTCTCCTTCCTCAGATTCCTCCGGGTCGTCTTCAATCAAGCCACAAGCCGGCTTAGTCGACATAGGTGGTCTCTTTGGGTTATAATTTCTCATAGCAGTCAGATGTTAAGATTCCGGTTGCCGAGAGCCTTGCGGACTTCATATTCAGGATATAGAACCTTGTTCCCGGTCTTGACAGGTTTAAGGATACCCTTGTTTGCCCAGTGCCAGAGCGTGGCATCGCATACTCCAAAGAGTTCCTTGACTTCGGTTTTTGTGAGCATACGCTCTTTTTTTGCCGCCTCGACCATTGAGCCGAGTTCATCCTTTGCTCGACGGATCAGATCATCGGAAAAGGCTTTGAGGTCTTCCGCGCTCATCTCGACCTTGACATGGGCGCGACCCTCATTGAGAATATCTAAAAGATTTTGCATAGTTATGTCTATTGCCGTCATTGTTGGGACGCTTCCGCAGACGGCTTAAAACGGAAACGCCACCGCTCCGAAATGGAACGATGGCGCAAAAGTATAGCGGAATTTCTTGAAATAAGAAGAATTAGCTGTTCGTTCAGTTCGCGAACTACAGAACGAATCAAACGAATTGAAAAGAGGTTATTTCAGTCAATATTTTCAGGATTTCTCATCAAAACTTCGGTCTTTATCTTGTCAATCGCGAAACGATTTGCAGGCTCCTCCTTCCCATATCTCTTACCGTGTGGCAACAGGCTTTGGAGAGTATTGATGTCCTTCTGAACCTGACGTGTTCCCACAATTTTGACTCCTGGGAAAGAGGTTTTAAGAGCATCCATAAACCGGGTAACGGTCAGATTAGGCTTGATTTCATCAGCCTCAACAAGCGCAACGTATAAACGTGCCACATCAATTCCTCGCACATTATACTTCAACCAATCTCCGATGCGATTTATCATATCTTTATCATGAGATACGACTAAAGCTGACAAATCCTCAATAAACTTCTCTTTCTTAGTGGGTTTGATAGGTGAAAGAGTGGCTTCCTCTACATCATCAATCCCACTTAACGCCCATTCGGTGATATTACCACCTTCAAGACATTTTTTGTAATCCAGATACTCTCCTAATTCTTTGCGTGAACGCTGTTTTGTTCCTATGAGACGCTTCATGACATCTTTAAGGAATTTGGACAGCTGCCATTTGGCCTGTCTATTGTCAGACAACGCGATTGCATCCTCAATATTCTCAATCACCATCTCGGATGATCGACCATGTTTCAGCCAAGCCGCAAAAGGCAATCGGTACTTCTCCCAGTCCTCGTCCCCATTCGGATTGGTAAGCATCTTTTCAGTAAATCCTGACTGATGCAGAATCTCCATAAGCTCACCGACATTTACCGTATCGGTATCAATCATATCCTCCAACCGCTTCTGAAATTCCGGAGATGTAATGAATGCAGCTTGACCCATAAGAAACGTCTCCAACAAATCAGCCCCACCCATATCCAAGGCGACCCCTCCATACTCCTGCGGATGACTCTCAATCCATGTCTTCAAATCCTCCTTGCTTCTTTCGGAATCAATATTATTTCGGTTATCATTCATATTCAAAAATGTTTAGACTGCAAAATTACACTAGAGGTAAACTGTTAGACGAAATGTGCAACAACAAAGTTCGTGCATTTCTATTACTAAATCACCCTCTTTGGACACAAATCTCATCTTTTTCCACAAAATCCCACATTATCCCATCTCCATTGGACCAAAATAGTAAGAGATAGAAGTAACTCATGCACATTTTGTCCACGTTTCCCAATCGCACTTTAGGAACTGCAAATACACGTTAACTAAACGATGTTTCCCACAGACTCAACATTCTCATAGCAAGCACGGTGGATTATTCAAAAATCAGTTGTACACCTCCAAAATTTTTAGTAATTTTGCAGGTGAACCCCGCGATGTGTGGTGCCTCGGAGGAGGATCAACACCGGGCATTGGGTGGTTCGTTTACATACGAAAGGCGTTTATCAACGCTTTATTTCTTGGCTTCTTGAAAATTTGGCCGTTTTCGAAACTATAGTCATTCTACTATAGTGGGCGAGGCCAAATGCCCCAAGAAGCGGAATGAGCAATGGTGTGGCTCCCGCTTTTCTTTTATCATAACGAAAAATTGCCATTTGGAGTCAATGGCTGAGAAAGCTGATGGCTCGAATATTTGACAATATAGATTTGAAGTTCACGCAGGGACTTCAGGACATAATAACAAACACTGGCGTTAAGCGGGTAGACTTCTGTGTCGGCTATTTTAATCTTCGCGGGTGGGATTTGATTATAGACCAAATAGACCAACTTCCGGGGGACTATGTCGAGGAAGAATCTTCTCATGACCCTAAATTTCGAGTTTGTCGATTGCTTGTCGGTATGCACCAACCGCCGGAAGAATTGACCCGTTGGCTTTATTCTAATGAAGATAGGACTCCTGACCCGGAGTTCGTAAGAAGTCAAAAAGTAAAAATAGCCCGTGAGTTTCGCAAACAATTACAGCTCGGTCTCCCAACTAAAAAAGATGAGTTGACATTACGCCGATTATCACAACAACTTAAAGATGGCAAGGTATGTGTAAAGTTATACCTTCGCCACCCGTTACATGCCAAGCTTTATCTTGCACATCGTCCAGACGATAATTTCAACAAGATTATGGCACTTATGGGTAGCAGTAATCTTACTTTCTCCGGGCTGAGAGGTAACGGTGAATTAAATGCAGAGTTTGCAGACAGCGACCAATCGAAGAAACTTGCCAACTGGTTTGATGAGAGGTGGGACGATAAATTCTGCATTGATATTACCAAAGAACTAATTGAGGCCATTGATAATTCTTGGGCAGGCAAAGATGATATTCCCCCTTATTACATCTACCTTAAGACCGCCTACCATTTGAGCGAAGAAGCACGAAGCGGCATTAAAGAATTTGCTTTGACACCGGAATTCCGCCGTGAGCTTTTCGATTTTCAGCAGACAGCCGTTAAGATAGCAGCCCGTCATCTTCGCAATGATAAGCGAGGCGGAGCAATGATTGGCGATGTAGTGGGTCTCGGAAAGACAATTACCGCATGTGCTATCGCAAAAATATACGAAACGACATACGCAAGTAGCACTCTGATTATTTGCCCTGCAAATCTTCAGGAGATGTGGAAGAAATATGCCCGCAAGTATGATTTGAAAGTTGATATAATGTCAATGGCGAAACCCATTGACATTGATAACGCACGCTATTATCGCTTAATCATTATAGATGAAAGCCATAACTTGCGAAATGGTGCGAAAGGTAGCCGCTATCGTAATATTAAGGCACTGATTGACCGACAGGATAGTAACGTTCTTTTGCTAACCGCAACACCATATAACAAGGATTTTTCCGATCTTGCCAATCAGTTGCGCCTGTTTATCGATGACGATCAAGACCTCGGAATGCGTCCCGAGGCATATATCCGCAGTCTTGGAGGTGAACGTCAATTTCTTCAAACGCATAGTGAGACTTTTATCCGCAGCATTTCAGCTTTTGACAAAAGCGACTGTGTTGAAGACTGGAATGAGTTAATGAAACTGTTTCTTGTGCGACGCACAAGAACTTTCATAAAGGAAAACTATGCCAAGACCGACAAAGAAAATGGAAGGCGTTATTTAGAGTTTCCCGATAAGTCTCGTTCTTATTTCCCTGACCGTATTCCCAAAGCCCTGAAATTCGACACCACACCGGGCGATCAATACTCTCGGCTCTATTCCGAACGGATGATAGAGCTAATGGAATCACTCAATCTGCCTCGTTATGGTCTGACGGCTTTTCTTAATGAAGAAAAATCTAAGGAGGCTTCCATTACGGAAAAAGGTATCATAGAAAATCTTTCCCGTGCCGGCACCCAGCAAATGGGATTCTGTAAATCCACATTCTTTAAGCGTATCGACAGTTGCGGTTTTTCTTTCTTACTGACTTTATCTCGACATATACTGCGTAATATGGTATTCATCTATGCCCTCGAAAATAAGTTGAGATTGCCTATTGGTGATGAAAACCAGTTACCGGATGATTTCGTAGATGATGAGGACGTAAACGGCAACATCCTCGGAGAGGAATTTACTAAAGAGGGATTACCCGGAAAATCTGACTTGCCCAAAATCTCAACAGACCTTGATGAATATATGCGTCGCGCCGAAGAATATTATAACTTCATTGCAACCAAAAACAATGTAGGTTTTATAGACTCAAAATATTTTAAGCGCACGCTCAAACAGCAGTTGAAGAAAGATTGTGAGACGCTTATTGAAATGATAAAGCTTTGCGGTGAATGGCAACCTGAAACTGACCAAAAGCTGAATCTTCTTTATGAAATGCTTACTACTACTCATAAAGATGAAAAAGTCGTAGTGTTCACTCAGTACTCCGACACTGCAAATTATATCTTCCGTGAACTTAAACGTCGTGGATTGAAGCAGATTGCGGTCGTCACAGGTAATTGTGACAATCCAACTGCCGAGGTTGAAAAGTTTTCTCCCATCAGCAATGAAAGACCGGACATTTCTGATGAAGACCAATACCGCGTCATAATAGCCACCGATGTGCTTTCTGAAGGTCAAAACCTTCAGGACAGCCATATTATTGTCAACTTCGACTTGCCTTGGGCTATCATCCGCCTCATTCAACGTGCCGGTCGTGTTGACCGTATCGGACAGAAAGAAAACCAAATCTATTGCTACTCCTTCTTCCCCGCAGACGGTGTTGAGAAAATCATCTCCCTTCGAGAGCGATTGAATAATCGCATCAACGAGAATGCCAACATTATTGGCTCTGATGAAATTTTCTTTGAAGGCAATGAGCAAAATCTTCGGGATATGTTCAATGAGAAAGCCGGCACACTCGACGATGAAGACGACGGCGATGTAGACCTTTCCTCCCAGGCTTTCCAGATATGGAAGAATGCCACTGATGCTAATCCGAAACTCAAGGAGATTATCCCTCAACTGCAAAATATGGTCTATTCAACCAAAGCAGTTGACAATGTTGGGGAAACAGGAGTGATTACATACGCTCGAACCTACAATGATTTCGATGTTCTCACGTGGCTCGCTGCCGATGGGTCGGTAATGAGTCATTCACAAAAGAAAATTCTACAAGCCATGCAATGCTCGCTTGAAACACCGGCAGTCGAGCCGCTTACCAATCATCACGAGCTCGTTTGTCAAGCCGTTGAGCAAATTGAAAAAGAAACGGCCGACCCAACCACAGCCGGAATCCTCGGAAACCGTTTCTCTACTCGTTATAGATTGGTAGACTTGCTCGACCACTACTATAAACAAGATATGACTCTTTTTTTCAGTGCAGAAGATAAGGAAGACCTTAAACTCGCCATTGATGATATTTATAACTATCCTCTGCTTGACTTGGCAAAATTGACAATCGGACAAATGCTTCGCCGAAATCAAAATAATGACGAGATCGTGCAATATGTTCTTGACCTGCGTAAGAACGGTGCGCTTTGTCGTCTTCCGGTCGAAGACAATACACATCGTGACCCGGTAATTGTTTGCTCAATGGGTATGAAATACGAAAAATAGTCCAATGCCATGATAAAAAAGTCTCAATTTCTAAGTCTTATCCGCCAAGGCGATTTCAAGGAACTTTTCATCTCGGAAATGGGGTGGAACCGCTATCGCGGTTATGCTCAATTACCGCCCATTGTAGTTGATGAAAAGGAATATAATATTTCTGCCATAGCCGAGATCAAAGGTTTCCAGATTTTATATTGTGAGGTTGATGAGATTCCAACTCAAAGTCTCGCCAAGAAGATAGACACTAAACTGCGCCGTCAGGCATTCGACTATATCTGTATATATCGGCTGCGCAATACCACTCATGACCTTTGGGTTGTGCCGGTTCGCACCAATGAGAAACGCGACCTTGTTCTTGTTGAATACGATAATGGTAATGCTGAAGTCCTTTATCAGAAAATCGACGGTATCACCTTCGACTTTGACGAGGAAACAAATATAGTTGACCTCCGAAGTAAGGTGCAAAGTGCATTTACCGTTAACTCTGAAAAAATTACCAAGGATTTTTATGCCGGATTTAAGAAGCAACACAAGGCATTTGCCGAATTTATCACGGGCATTGACGACCATATAGAGGCTACAAAGAATAAAAATAAACAGTGGTATGCTTCGGTTATGCTCAACCGATTGATGTTCTGCTACTTCATTCAAAAGAAAGGTTTCCTGAACTTTAATGTCCATTATCTCCGGGAAAAATTAAATGAAGTCCGCGCCCAAGAGGGAGAGAATAAATTTTATAATTTCTATAGAAGTTTCTTGCGCCGCTTGTTCCAAGATGGTCTAAATACTCCTACTCATACCAAAGACTTTACAGATATTTTTGGAAAGATACCATATCTTAACGGTGGTATGTTCGACCAGCATCAACTCGAAGCAGATTATGCCGATATAGATATTCCGGACGAGGCATTTATTGGGCTTTTTGATTTCTTCGACAAATGGAACTGGCACCTCGATACTCGCTTGACGGCATCAGGTAGGGACATCAACCCTGACGTACTCGGTTATATCTTCGAGCAGTATATCAACGACCGCGCTCAAATGGGCGCATATTACACTAAGGAGGATATTACGGAGTATATAGGTCGTAACTGTATTTTGCCTTTCCTGTTCGATAAAGTCCGAACAGCCACCGCTGACTCACCGAAAGCATTTGCGCCTGACGGATTTGTTTGGAAAACACTCCGCGAGAGTGGCGACCGATATATCTTCGATGCCGTAAAGAAAGGATATGAAGATTTCAATTCTATTCCTGAATCGATTTCTCGTGGATTAATTACCGAGGAGATGCGTAAGGAGTATTCGGAGACTCCCGTTGGCGAACTGCCGAAAACTCACGTTCCTTTGTCGGAACTTCGTTCAGAATGGAACACTCGCACTCCCGAACAGTGGGGCCTTCCTAACGAGATTTGGCGCGAAACAATCGAACGACTGCAACGCTGCGATGATATCTTCGACAAAATCAATCGTGGAGAAATTACCTCAATTAACGATTTCATCACCTACAATCTTGACATCCGCACCTTTGCTGCCGATCTACTCGCTAAAGCCGACAATCGCTTTGTTGGCTGGTTCTATCATGCCCTGCAAGAGGTCTCGATTCTTGATCCCACTTGCGGCTCCGGCGCTTTCCTCTTTGCCGCAATGAATATTCTTGAACCGCTCTATGAAATCTGCATAGACCGTATGCAGGAATTTAATCAGCAAAATCCTGTGCTGTTCAAGACCGAACTTGCAGAGATAACGGACAAATACCGCTCCAACATCCAATATTTTATCTTCAAGTCTATTATTCTACGCAATCTCTATGGGGTTGATATAATGGTTGAAGCCACCGAGATTGCCAAATTGCGACTTTTCCTGAAGATGGTTGCCGTAGTCGACGTTGACCGTCGAGCTGATAACCTCGGGCTCGACCCGCTACCTGATATTGACTTTAATATCCGCTGCGGAAATACCCTTGTCGGCTACGCCAACAAAGAGCAACTCGCCCGCTCCCTTAATGGTTCAGTCAGCGGATCTTTAAATGACTATCGCGCAAATATAGATTTTAAAGAAACAAGATATATAATTCTACAATAAACTGATTTACTCTATTTTATATCGTACATAAAAGAGTATTTTTGCAATTTAGTACCATTTTAGTACCACCATTTAGCCATCGTAAATAAATCAAGAAATGGTGCAAATGGCATTGCAATTAACTTCTCTGGCTGCATAATCCACATTCGTTTACCGTCCTCAAACCGACCAACACTTTCCAGAGATAATCAGATGGTTAATTTATGGCTCCAATAAATAGCTGTTTATTGATTTTGAGTTTATATTGCGTAGTTTTTCTACAATAATCGGGCTTATAGTTTGCCGTGCGAGATTTTATTTATACCTTTGCACCGTGCAATAGATAAAATCAACGATTATGATAGCAGAGTTCAGCATTGAGAATTTTTTCTCCATTAAATCGGTTCAGAAAATCAGTTTTGAGCCATCGGCAGATACTTTTATGTCTGATGAGTATTCGTATGAAGTTAAGGACGGTGTAAGATTGCTGAAAGTGGGCATCATCTATGGTGCCAACGCTTCCGGTAAAACGAATATATTAAATGCCATTGAATTTTTCAAGATGCTGGTTTTGAGAATGCCTAAAGACAGGACTGAGAAAACTGGGGTTGTCCCTTTCATGTTGGATGACACTTCAAGGAACGAAAAGACAAAGATGTCAATGATATTCTATATCAATCAGTCGAAGTACATCCTCAGTTTTGAATTGGATGCAAAGCATATCTATTCCGAGACATTGATTGTTTATGATTCCATTCGCCCGACCAAGCTGTATAACCGAAATTATGATACCGCGACAGATTCCTCGACTATCGACTTTGGCGTAAATCTGAAAATGACAAAGAAAAGCCAGGATGTAATTTCCGGAAACACTATCAATAATTGTAGTGTGCTTGCCGCGTTTGGCAAAAGCAATGTGGAACGTACCAGGCTAAATGATGTGTATGATTATTTTGCCAAGCAGGTAAAAGATGTACTGGCTCCCGGTATGTTGCTTTCGGGATATGTCAAATCACGATTGGATAAAGACGAAACAGGGGATTTGAAGAAATTCATCTTGAACTTCCTG
>CANQSM010000091.1 GCA_947626525.1 uncultured Phocaeicola sp.
CGCGGTGATAATGACGTTTTTTGTCGGATTTCAACATGTATTTTCCATCATGGTGTCAAAAAATCTGCAGAAATCGTCTGCCATACAAAATAATTCCGCAATTTTGTCCTCGGTGAGCATAGCGATTGTTATTGGTAATTCTTTGTAATTGAACACTATAAAGATACTACAATTTTTGATAATCACCAAATTAACAGATAATTAAAGATCGTCGGACTCACGTTAAATACAAAAATATGCTCAAAAAAGCTAAAGTTGGAAGTTTATTGTTAACGTTATAGTGTCACTCTTGTAACATTTTACCATGTAAAGGGGTGAAGTGTATCTTATATCATTAATATAGACATATTCTTTATACTTGTCCGTACTTCTTTTTATATTCATATTTTTCCGCAAATGAGGGATTTTCGTGGAGTCGTTGCCAGAGCGTTTTTTGTTTTGCTATTTTTTGTCAAGGAAGAAATCCGTTTTTATCTGTACATAGCATTGCGGAATGGTTGTCGTGTATGGAAAAGGAAGTCGTAAAAAGGAGGCTGACTAAAAAGCCGAAAATTTACTAAAACAAGATTGTTTTATTCGGACACCTATCGGAGGACGGTTTCAAATATTCAATTCTTGCGAAGTAATAAATATTTTTTAGTCAGCCTCTTGGATTTAAGTTGGAGCCATTTTTTACTTTTTCAGGATATTTAATGTGTCCGTAGCAATCATCAGCTCTTCATCTGTCGGGATAACCACTACTTTTACTTTTGAATCCGGGGTGGAGATAATGGCTTCATTACCGTGGATGGTCTTGTTCAGTTCTTTGTTGAGTTTTACACCCATAAATTCCAGACCTTCGCACGCTACTTGACGGCAAGCATTTACATTCTCGCCTACACCACCGGTAAATACGATGATATCTACGCCTCCTAAAGCTGCCGCATAAGCACCGATATACTTTCTGATACGGTAGAAATACATTTTTTGGGCAAGGGTCGCTTTTTTGTTTCCTGCATCTACAGCCGCTTGTATTTCACGCATATCGGAAGAGACACCGGATACGCCTAACAAACCGGATTTCTTGTTCAATAAGTTGGAAACGCCCGTCGTGTTCAGTCCTTCCTTGTCCATGATGAATGTGACGGCTCCCGCATCGATATCACCGCTGCGGGTTCCCATCATCAAACCTTCCAACGGAGTAAGTCCCATGCTGGTGTCTACGCATTTGCCGTCTTTAATGGCTGAAATGGAACCGCCATTGCCAACGTGGCAGGTAATGATTTTAGTTCCTTCCGCTTTGATTCCCAAAAATTCACATACACGTTGAGAGACGTAGCGGTGAGATGTGCCGTGGAAGCCATAACGGCGTACGCCGTATTTTTCATACAATTCATGAGGTATGGCATACATGTAAGCATAATCGGGCATGGTTTGGTGGAAAGCTGTGTCAAACACACCTACCTGAGGCAAATTCGGTAATAAAGCTGTCACAGCGTTGACACCTTTCAGATTGGCTGGGTTGTGAAGCGGAGCCAAGTCGTTGCAAGCCGTGAAAGCCTCTAACACCTCTTTGTTCAGCAATACGGATTCGCTGAAACGCTCACCACCGTGTACCATGCGATGACCCACAGCATTCAGTTCGTCTAATGATTTTAATGCACCATATTGTTCGCTAGTTAGTGTCTGGAAGATAAATTCCACACCGGCTGTATGTTCGGGGATATCTTTCTCCAATACTATTTTTTCACCATTGGGCAAGGTCAGTTTCAGAAAAGAACCTTTCAGACCTATTTTCTCAATACCACCTTGAGCGAGCACTTCTTTGCTCGTCATTTCAAATAATTTGTATTTGATGGATGAACTACCGCAGTTGAGTACTAATATTTTCATGATATTCTTTAATTTTGTTTGGCAGCAATAGCTTGGTTGGCAGTGATAGCAATCATTTTGTACACATCATCGATGGAGCAACCGCGTGACAAATCGTTCACTGGACGGGCAATTCCTTGAAGAATCGGGCCAATGGCTGTAGCATTGCCTAAGCGTTCTACCAGTTTGTAACCGATGTTACCTACTTCTAGACAAGGAACGACTAATACATTGGATTTGCCTGCGATTTCAGAACCCGGAGCTTTGCTGGCGCCTATACTGGGCACTAAAGCAGCGTCGGCCTGCAACTCACCGTCAATTTTCAAATCCGGAGCCATTTCTTTAGCTATCTTTAAAGCTTCTACTACTTTATCCACCACTTCGTGTTTAGCGGAACCTTTGGTTGAGAAGCTTAGCATGGCTACACGCGGATCGAGTCCGGCAACAGCTTTGGCGGTTTGTGCCGTGCAAACGGCAATCTGGGCTAACTGATTGGCATCTGGCATAGGTGTTACAGCAACGTCACCCATGACAATCGTACCGTGTTCACCGTATTCGGGAGCTTTAGTCAGTAGCAGCATGGCACCTGATACACAAGTAACGCCTGGAACTGTTTTGATGATTTGTAATGCAGGACGGAGTACATCACCAGTAGTGTTGCGTGCGCCGGCCAACTGACCGTCTGCATCTCCTGATTTAATAATCAAACATCCCAGATATAGGGGATTGGTTACCAATTTGCGTGCTTCTTCAATCGTCATACCTTTTTTCTTGCGGAGTTCGTAAAGTAATTCGGCGTACTCCTCTTTTTTAAGATGGTTTTCCGGATTGATGATGGTTGCTTTATTAATGTTACCCAAGCCCCATTTAGTGGCAAGTTCCTTGATCTCTTCCGGGTTACCTATCAAGATAAGATCGGCCACACCGTCTGTCAATATTTGATTGGCAGCTTTTAAAGTACGCTCTTCAGTACCTTCGGGAAGAACGATGCGCTGTTTGTTCGCTTTCGCACGTTCTACGATTTCATTAATTAAATCCATGATAATATATTTTAATATGTTCTGTTCGATTAGAAAGTAGATGTTTTTCACTCTGCAAAAGTACATATTATTGTAATATTGACATTGCAAAATAGAATATTTTTTCCTACCCGTTGTTAAAACTCTGAATTTTCTTGTAACGCGGTGAATACATTTAACAAAATCTCTCTACATTTGTTATTCCAATAAAAAGAAAATCTATATTTATGATACCATTTAAGGAGATAACTCTTGTAGACAGAGAGATTATTCAGTCTTACGTATTTAACAGCCATCGGAGAAATTGTGATTTATCGTTTACCAACTTATACAGCTGGAGATTCCTTTATCATACCGTATATGCCGAACTGGATGGCTTCTTATTGCTCCGTTTTTATGTCAATGGAGAACTAGCTTACATGATGCCGGTAGGTATGGGTAATCTGGGAGTTGTGCTTGAGGCGTTGATAGCGGATGTACAAAAAGAAGGACAACCTTTTCAGATGTTGGGAATTTGTGCAAGCATGAAAGAGGAAATTGAGGAGGTGATGCCGGGACGGTTTGAGTTCTCGGGAAACAGGGATTATTTTGATTATATTTATTTGCGTTCCGATCTGACTACGTTAAAAGGAAAAAAATACCAACCTAAACGGAATCATATCAATCGTTTTAAGAATAACTATCCTGATTATGAGTATAAAGAACTTGTTCCGGAATTAGTACCGGAGTGTTTGAAGCTGGAGGCAGAATGGTGCAAGGCGAATAATTGTGCTGAAGATGCGGCCTTACAGGCCGAACGCCATTCCATGACGGCAGCTTTGGCTCATTTTGAGGAATTGGGGTTGTATGGAGGCGTATTGTATGTAGGGGATGATATCATAGCTTTTACGTTCGGTGCGCCTATCAACAACGAAACATTTGATGTGTGTGTGGAAAAGGCCAATACGGATATAAAAGGAGCTTACACGGTGATTAATCATGAATTTGCTCTCCATATTCCGGAACAGTATATTTATGTGAACCGGGAAGAGGATTTGGGACTGGAAGGATTGCGCAAAGCAAAGCTATCCTATCATCCGGAGATTTTGCTTGAGAAGTACATGGCCAGGTTAAAAACTTGAATGAAAGGAACTATGCATTGATCATTTATGGGAAAGGAGGCGGAGATGAGGATGAAAGAAGAGGTAAGGGCTTTATGGAAGTATTGTTTCAACGATAGTGATGAGTTTATGGATTTGTACTTTGGTATGCGGTATAAAGAAGAGATAAATCGGACACTTGTTAAGGATGGACGGGTTATTTCTGCTTTACAAGCTATTCCATATTTGATGACGTGTTACGGTCATGTGGTAAATATGGCTTATATCTCAGGAGCCTGTACACATCCCGATTTTCGTGCACATGGAGCTATGAAGCGGTTGCTGAAAGAAACACACCGGCGTATGTATGAAGAAGGTTTTTGTTTGAGTACGCTTATTCCGGCTGAGGCATGGTTGCGTGATTATTATGCCCGTTCGGGATATGCTGTCTGTTTTTATTATGAGGAAACATATCTGTCAACCTCCTGTTTGGGAACTTTTGACGAGGAATGTGAAGTGACATTATGCCGAGGTGCGGAAGCTAATACTTATCCTTATTTTCAGAAGATGATGTGTCAAAGGTCTAATTGTGTACAACATACATGGGACGATTATCGGGTGATTTTAGCCGACTTGCGTTTGGGTGGAGGAATGGTTTTTGTAGCCCATAGGAAAGGCGAAATGGTAGGAATTGCCTTTTGCGTAGAAGAAAATGGGCTTCCTATTGTCAAAGAAATGTGTTTTAATACACCTGTTGTGAAAGATATGCTTTGTCAAAAGATATTGTCGGTATATGGGACCAAGAGGCTTGCATACATCCATGAAGCGGGTAATTCTGCTTGTCCGTTGGGTATGGCAAGGGTGATTTCAGTGAAGAAAATGCTTACCCTTTATGCTGTCGCCCATCCAGAAGAGATCTTTTGTTGCCATTTGGAAAATGATGAGGCGATTCCTGAAAATAATGGATATTATGTGCTACAGCAGGGGAAATGTGTCGAAGGAATGTTTCCTGACAAGGTCTACGAGGAGCATACAATAGGTAGTCTTACACAAAAACTGTTTTATTTGGAATCGCCTTATATGAGCTTGATGTTGAATTAAGTGTTCTATTTGATTTCTTCCGCAGTCAGGAAACGTTCCAGTTCTTCAGCATTCAGCCGCAGATGAAATTGTCCTTTATAGGCTACGGATATACCTCCCGTTTCTTCAGATACGATTACAGCTAAGGCATCGGTCTCTTGGGAGATACCCAATGCTGCTCGGTGGCGTAGCCCTAAAGATTTTGGAATGTCCGAACTATGGGATACCGGAAGAATACAGCCTGCCGCTGCAATACGCTTGTGCCGGATGACCATGGCTCCATCATGCAGGGGACTGTTTTTGAAAAAGATATTTTCAATGAGCCGTTGGTTTAGATTGGCATCGATTTCGTCTCCTGTAGCAATAATATCGTTAAGCGGAATGCTTTTCTCAAAAATAATCAGAGCTCCTACCTTTTGTTTGCTCATGCTGAGGCAAGCCATAACCACCGGCATAATTTCCGATTTACCTGCATTTTCCTTCTTGGATCCTGTAAGGAAATGGAAGAATTTGCTCGCTTTCTCATGGGAACCGAGTGTGATAAGAAATTTCCGTATCTCGTCCTGAAAGAGGACAATCAGTGCAATAGCTCCAACTTGTACCAATTGATTGAAAATAGAACCTAATAACTTCATTTCCAGTATTTGCGAGACAAATAGCCAGATAAGGATAAAGGTTAGGATTCCGATGAATACTTTCAATGAACCGGAGTCTTTCATAAACCTGTAAGCATAATAAAGCATGAATGCTACAAGCAAGATATCGATAAAATCTTTTATACTGAAATCAAAAAACATCTTTTTATGAATTTATGGGCTTAATGCCGTTTCTCATAGCTTCTACAATTTTCACCGTTTCGACAGCTTCTTTCACATCATGTACCCGGAGGATATTGGCGCCTTTTAATAAGGAGATGGTATTGAGTACGCTCGTTCCGTTCAAGGCTTCGAATGGAGTGCAACCCAGTAATTTGTATATCATTGATTTGCGGGAGACTCCTACCAATAATGGCATTTCGAATATGCTGAACTCTTGTAGATGGTTTAGTAGTTCGTAGTTGTATGCCAGTGTTTTACCAAATCCGAATCCCGGGTCAAGTATGATATCCTTTATTCCTTTCTCATGCAATTGCTTGATTTTTGCGGCAAAATAGAGGAATATTTCTTTCATCAGGTTGTCATAATGGGGGATAGCTTGCATGGTTTGAGGAGTTCCCTGCATGTGCATCATGATATAAGGAACGTTGAGGCGGGCTACTGTATCAAACATGCGTGCATCCATTTCTCCTGCAGCGATATCGTTGATGAGGGCTACGCCGAACTCTTCTACACACATGGCTGCCACATCTGCTCGGAAAGTGTCTACCGAGATGATGGCATCCGGATATTCTTTATTCAGGATTTCCAGCCCCATGCGTAAGCGCCGCATTTCCTCTTCGGCCGGAATGTGTTCGGCATTCGGCCGGGAAGAGTAAGCTCCGATATCGATAATACTTGCTCCTTCTGTCAGAATTTGTCCTGCCCGTTCCGTGATTTCCTGTGCGGTTTGTTTGCGGCTTCCTGTGTAAAAGGAGTCTGGAGTTACGTTCAGTATACCCATAATTTGTGGAACGGAGATATCCATGAGCTTTCCTTTTATATTAATAAAGTTCCTTATCATTTATCTTTTTTATTTGGTTGTCGCAAAGTTAATCACAATATTCTTAGAAAATGAAAAATAGGAAATGAAAAGTGGAATTTTGCTAAAATTTCGTCATTACGAGTTGCCCATTAAAGCCATGCAGCCATGTTCTGCATTAGTAGCCCTGCCACATGGACATGAAACCGCTCCATGCGCTAAAGCGTTGTATCAGACAATCGTAAGTGTAGATCTGTTCCACATGCAGATAAAGTTTGCTGGGTAGTAATGCCTTTATGTCTGGTTTTTCTACAGGGAGAAATTAAGGTATAGTTGTAGTAGAAGCCGTCGCGAGGGTCCTAGCAATGCTCCCGTATGCGTTCTTTCAATGTTTCCGATTCTTAGTGGAAACGTTGTGCGATATCCGGTAGACGCAGACATTCGGCCAGATAACTCATAGCTTACAGCTTTTTATACATCAGGCATTCAGGAAGATGGAACTAGAATTTTTGTGTGGACGATAAAAGGGGCATTACGTTCTATTCAGATGGAAATCCATCCGTCCATTCTTCCATAGCTGAGCGAATTGAGTACGCACCCTGTTCGTATTTCAAAGTTTCCTCACGATCTTTATTGTACCATTCTCCAATAAGATGATCTGCCGTAGGGCGATATTGTTCAATTAGGAATCCCAATTCCACGGCATATCAAGATATTGATTGCTTCCAAAGGCTAAAAATGGAAATTTCAGTGAATTTCCCGCTCCTTGGTACATTTTCATATCCTTTTCATATCCTTGTAAATCTGTTTTCGGCATATTTTCTTATAATTCTGAATGTTCTCAGGTGTTCGTTCTGGCATTTGTGCTATGAGGGAAAAGCTGATTCCAAGTCGATGAAAATCGTTAGTAGTGTTTTCATGTGATGAGAACTGATTGAATGTTAAAGTGCTTTCCAGAAAGCCATGAAGTCTTTATATAATCCATAACATACCAATTCATCTTCGGCTTCTAGAGAATGGTTTTCTTCAAAACAGTTATTTACCTGATGTTCCAATATGGAGATGCCTAAACTGTTGTATACTTTTTCTCCTTTTACCAAAGCGATGACTTTGATGTGAAATTCTTTTTCTATGCCTAGGTCGTTTATCTTATATCCGATGAAACATGGAGGTATTCTGAATTGAATAATATAATGTTTGTCATCAATTTGGAAAGAGCTGACATGCAGGTCTAAGTCGAGTAATTGTACTAGACTGTGTGCCGCCTCTTTTTCAGGGGTTAAGATGCTATCCAATTCAAATGCTTCCAACACCGTTTTGTGCAAATCGTCTACGGCGCGGGCATAGATGTGTTTTACTTTATTTTTCTTGAGAAGGGCTACAATCCTGATAGAAGCACCAAAATTTTCGCCGATAGCAACGATAACGATATCCACATCTTTAAAAGGGAGTGTGGCAAGTGCCTGTTCGTTTGTTGCATCAAGTATCAGTGAAGTGGCAATTTTGTCTTTCAATGCTTCGGTGCGTGATTCATTGATGTCGGCGCCAATTACTTCATGTCCCAAGACTGATAGTTCTTCGGCCAGCACACTGCCGTAATTTCCTAAACCTATAATAATGTATTTCATAATTAGTTAATTATAATGTTATCACTTGGATATTTGTAATAAGCCGTTTTTTGTTGGCGTATCAGGCTGGATATGAAAGTCAGCACTCCTATACGTCCGATGTACATCAAGAGAATGACCACGATTTTGCTCTCCGTCCTAAGGCTTGGGGTAAGGTTGAGGCTAGATCCGACGGTACTTAAGGCTGAGGTACATTCGAATACAAGAGCTGTCAGGGAAGCCTGTGGTTCCAATATGCTCAGGATAAAGATGCTTGTAAAAGCAATGCATAAATAAAGGATGAGGGTTGCGTTGGAACGGCGGATGGAATCGTTGGACAATTTCCGATGATGAGTGGATACGGTTTGAGCCCCACGCAGAGTCGAGCATAAATTCAGTATCACGACAGCAAAAACATTAACTTTTACACCGCCAGCCGTAGATTGTGTTCCACCTCCTATGATCATTAAGAGTATCATGAGAAGAATGCTTTGTGTACTGAGAGATGTTAGGTTGACACTGGAAAACCCGGCTGTACGGGGACAGGTGGCATTAAAAAAGGCTTGAACCCATTTGTCCTGTGCCGACATGCCTGCAAAAGCATGGTCCCATTCAAAGAAAGCAATGGCCAGCGTACCGGCTACAAGTAAAATACTGGTCATGACCAATACAATACGCGTATTCAGATTGTACAAGCGTATTTTTCTGACAGTGGTTTTCTTATTGGAAAATCTACCGTATATCCTTTTTATTTTGTAAAGAACCGTTTGATATAGATTTACTAAAATCGGAAAGCCAATACCTCCTAAAATAATCAGGAAAGAGATGGTAATAAACAGAAGGTTGTGTTCGTTCATCATTATATCATTGCCTAAATTTTGCGGCAAAGTAGAGAATCCGGCATTACAGAATGCCGAGACGGCATGAAACGCAGAGAATGATAATTCTTGTTCAACCGTCATGTCCAGTGTTCCGTGAATATTAAAAAACAGGATGCCCGTTCCGATAACTTCGATTGCTAAGGTAAAGCCCAAGATATAGAGCAATGTGGAGAGTAATGAGTTTAAAGAGTCGGAACTGACCATATCTCTTACAACTAATTGATTATACAGAGAAGTGTTTCCCATAAAAAACATGGCAAAGAAGCTGGTCAGTGTCATTACTCCCAGTCCTCCGACTTGGATAAGCAGGATAATAATAAATAGTCCTTCAGTAGTGAATGTTGTTGGAACATCTACTGATACCAGCCCCGTAACGCATGTGGCGCTGGTGGCGGTAAAGAGAGCATCGATAAATGAAATACCATGGTACGTAGCGCGCGGAAGCATTAATAAGGTTGTTCCGATGAGAATGATAAAGAGAAAACTGGAGGCCAATATCAGGGAAGGACTGGTGCGTTTTCCTAGCAAGCATATGATTCCGTTGGATAGCTGGAGCAAAGAGAGAAGTGTGAATAAAATAATGTGATATAGGCGATGATTGAAAAACAGCCAGATATTTCGTACGAATCCCCCTTCAACCGGGTCGTGAAAAATAACGGGGAGTAATGTAAGATAAAGCAATGCGCTCAGGATCCAAGCCAGTCGTCTGTATTTGCGTTTGGTTGCCGAATAATTGAGCAAGATATGCAGAGTGGTCTGGATTAAAAAGACAATCCAGACTGCATGATATATGCCATGAATAATGTATAGGTCGTCTTTTGACAACAAAAAGCCATGTTCATAGACCAGTGTCATGAGATACAAGGTGGAAATCATGTATGTGCAGACATCCACTCCTGTTAGGCATCGTTGTACGTAAGGGGTTATCAGTTTACGCCGATAAATGAAAAGTTTGTGTAACCGTTTCATCTCAAATTTCTTTTCTAGTACAATGGACAAATTTAGTTTAAATTTGTGATAACAGATTCTTTTATTTACTATTATTTGTTACTTATGTGTTTTTTGCCAATATTGTCCTAAATAAAATTTGGAATTGGGATAACTTGCTATGCTGTTATGCGTAGCAAAAAAGTGTTGCGAGTAATCCCCACCTATGTGTTTTCAGAAGTTTCTGGTGGCGGAGTAAATGGTTCATCCAGCCACTTTTGGAGGTTGATTTTGGTAAAAGTATTCAATCTGAGAGTCACCACAAGGTTGGCCAATGCCCAATTGTATGAGGCTTTATGTTTTAGCCATGACAAAATAAGGATAGTAGTCAAGGCAATCCATATCTGAGTTTCTACGGCATTGCGTGATGTGCCTATGAAACTCTTGATACGCAGCAGTTTTTTGAGGTTTCGGAAGAATATCTCTATTTCCCAACGAGCTTTGTATAAGGCCGCAATGGTTGATGCAGCAAGTTTGAAGTTGTTGGTAAGCAGTTCTATCTCAAAGCCGTGTTCATCGTTCCATACGGCAATCCGTCGCAAACGTTTGGAATATTTGGCTCCGGCAGCCGGTAATTCAAATTCGATTATCTCATTAATCAGTACGTTCTGTGCGTGTTTTTCGGGTAAAGGAAGTTCCTCTATGGATTTGTATCTTATGTTGCCCTTGTGGCGGACTACAAAGAACACATTGTTGCTGTCCCAATGGTTGACCAATGAATAATCGCAGTATCCTCTATCGGCAACAATAATACTGAACGGATGGATTTCTATGTCGAAAGCAGCTTTGTTGTCTGTTACTTTGCCATCTGTAATATTCACAAACTCAGGAAGTAGACAGTCGTAATCCAATAAAGTATGCATCTTTATCGCCCCTTTGCTTGTTGTGTAATGCGCCCAATCATACACCGACAATGTCAGCGAGACCAATGTGGAGTCAAGCAGCTTGACAGGCATCTTGAAGCGGAATTTCTTATGTTCCCACACTGCCTGCTGTCCAAAATGCCGGAACAGCATATAAAATATCTCTCGGAATACAGAACTGTCGCGATTTGCGTTTTGATAAGCTATGGTAGATTTGGATAGAGCTCGACTGATTCCAAGATGATTGAGATTCCCTGTAGCGGATTTCAGCCCATTGGATATATCTCTGACGGAGTCACATCCCGAAAATTGACTGAATACCATGCTTACAAACTGACTCCATGTATTGTAGCCCTTGCAATGCTTGTCTGTTCCCGAATTTCTTATGATCTTTTTTATATTTTCTTTCGGGAGTTGTGCGATTACTTGCGCGAAAAGTGTTAGATTTGCCATAGGAAGTAGATGAGTTGGTAGCTCACTACTAAGGTAGTATTTTTTTCCTTAGTTCTACTTCCTTTTTATTTATCCGCAAATTTATTTAGGACAATATTGGTTTTCAACTTAAATTTGTTACAGATTCTTGGTCGTGTATGGTATGTTTTTCGTTTTTATGCTGTATCTTTGCTATGACTAAATAATAGAAAAATCATGGAAATAGCTTCTTTATATCATATCTTCCAGCAACATCCGTTTGTGACGACTGATAGCCGGAATTGCCCGGAAGGGTCTATCTTTTTTGCTTTGAAAGGGGCGTCATTTAATGGAAATGCTTTTGCCGAGCAGGCTTTGAAAATAGGATGTGCCTATGCGGTGATTGATGAACCGGTCTATAACGATGAGACGGATGAACGCTTGATTTTAGTGGACGATAGTTTGAAGACGTTACAACAATTGGCCAATTATCATCGCCGACAATTGGGCACTCGTATGATAGGGGTAACCGGTACGAATGGGAAAACAACGACCAAAGAACTGATATCTTCCGTATTGTCTAAAAAATACAATGTGCTCTATACGCAGGGAAATCTGAATAATCATATCGGAGTGCCTCTTACTTTGCTTCGGCTGACGGCTGATCATGATATAGCTGTGGTGGAAATGGGGGCCAATCATCCGGGTGAAATTAATTTTCTTGCACATATTGCCGAGCCGGATTACGGTGTCATTACCAATGTGGGAAAAGCGCATCTGGAAGGATTCGGTTCGTTTGAAGGGGTGATTCGGGCCAAAGGTGAATTATATGATTATCTGCGTACGAAACCGGAGGGTATCGTATTTATTCACCATGATAATCCTTATCTGAACCGTATGGCACAGGGGCTGAATCTGATTCGTTATGGAAAGCCCGATCGGCAGGTTGTGTTGAGTGCCAATGGAGAGGTGGTGGAATGTGCTCCTTATCTTTCTTTCCGGTGGCGGGCTGGCAATTTGAAGTGGCATGAGGTGCATACCCAATTGATCGGTGCCTATAATTTGGATAATATGTTGGCTGCTGCTGCTATCGGACTTTATTTCGGTGTACCCATTTCGCATATTGATGAGGCATTGGCAGGCTATGTGCCTCAGAATAATCGTTCACAGTGGAAGAATACCGCAATGAATCATTTGATTGTAGATGCATATAATGCGAATCCAACAAGTATGATGGCGGCTTTGACCAACTTCCGTGATATGAGGGTAGTTCCCAAAATGGTGATTTTGGGGGATATGAAAGAACTGGGGACGAGAAGCCTTGAAGAACATCAGAAAGTGGTGGACTTTTTGCAAGCATCTTCGTTTGAGAAAGTTTGGTTGGTAGGCGAACAATTCGCAGATACTCGTTCGTCGTTTCGTACGTTTTCTGATGTGGAAGAGGTGAAAAGTGCTATATTCCAACACGTTCCGACAGGATTTTTTATCCTGATTAAGGGATCTAATAGTATGAAGTTAAGTCAGTTGTCTGAATGTTTGTGAAAATAAAGTAAGGTACTATCGGGGATTATGGTAGTGGGCAAACATTGATGGGGCATGCCTTTCGGTTTATGATGTTGGTTACTATGCATGTTGGCGTTGGCTGTTGTACATCGGAATGTTGGCTTCTGTACGTTTACAGGGTAAAGCTGAAAGTTTTGCCGAAACAAGAAAGAATCGTATCATTAGTAGAGTTAGATAGGCATATGAAGATTACATATCATAATCCCTTCAAATGCCATTTTTATTATGTTTTTTCTGTACTTTCTCAGCCAATT
>CANQSM010000092.1 GCA_947626525.1 uncultured Phocaeicola sp.
CATCATCGTCACTGCACGCTGTTAACCCTGCCATCGTAAGGAATGTCATGAGTAGCATTCTAAGAAAGTTTTTTTTCTTCATTTTTATCCATTTTAATTGTTCACTATATATTAAATGCCGAAACTGTAAAAACATTGCATTCCGGATGCAACTTTTTTAGTTAATCGTTTTGCAAAAGTATAAAATCTATCCCTCACAGACTTCATCCATTGAGGATAAAATAGCCTCGGCATACGCCTTTTTCTCTTCAAAATAAGCCGTAATACGTACCCGCTCCGCTTCCGCATAGCGCATCGGGACGTCCCCACAGCGAATCTCTTTGTCCAAGTCAGCCAGAACCGCCGTCATCTGTTCGGTCAGCACATCCGCATAACTACGGGCATACTCCCTCACTTTTTCATCCGAAACGCCATTGCCCGATTTCTGCCATAGATACAGATAAGTACCAAAGTCATTCGCAGCAAACCGAAGCCGTGTATTCAATGTTGTCAGGGAGGCCGATTGAGTATGACACAAGCAAGAGGCAATGGAGTTCAACACAGAATAGGGGATGGGGAATCCTAATGCATCCTCCCAACCTGCGGAGTAATCGGATGGTTCTTCACCATAAAGCATGGGCTTTTGTTCGCCGGTCTCAAATTTATGCATATAGCGGGCATAATATTCTCCCCAAAAGAGGGTCAGCACTTTCCTGTAACATTCAATCCCTTTTTCCAATGCATTCCGTTCGATAAGCATGCCGCGGCATGTGTATACATCCGTATCCGGTTGATTTTCTCTCAAACTTAACAACTGATGGACCGCCTTCCTTACCTGCTCCATGACAGCCGGATTCATCCAACCATCCGTCCCAATGAGGTCGAACCGATGATGCCCTTTCCGTTTGTCCCGTTTGCTCCATTTATACATATCCCGAAAAGTACCAAGTGTCATACTGCTTACACCCGGTGCCAAATACACGTCATCCCCTTTGCCAAACAAATAAGAGAAAGGAAACATCGTAGCGTCTATATGCCTGGATATTTTGCCCATCACCATAGAGAAAGCGCCGATACGTGCCGGCCACACCAAATGAGCGTTCGAAGCCGTCTTGCATCCGCGTTCCATAACGCCATAATGCACCGGTCCCATCTTATACATGTGATTGCTCATATTGGTACCCGAACCTAAATTGGCAAACGAAATCATACATCCTATTAACAAGGTAGATTTATGATGACTGACTGTAAACGGGCCTGCCACTACGGAACAAGCCTCACCATTGTCCATATAACAATTGGCAAAGAATACGGAATCGGTTGCTGTAAAGCCTGCGCCGATATGGGTTGCCTGTCCCACAAAACAACGGATGACTTTAGCGCCATCAGTCACTTCCGCACCAAAACTGATGATAGAAGAGCGAATGATACAGCCGGGACCTATATAAACAGGATCGTCCACCGAACTGTCCACTGTTACCTCCGAAAGGCTTAGTGCACCATTCACCTCCGTACCGCTGTGAATACAGGCATTATCAATTTCTCCCACATTGGTAATCCGTACGGAATGATGAATCTGTCCCTTTTCAGCCGGAACGTAACCATCCCGTATCACATCATTCCAAGACCGATGATTTAAATCCGGGTTCTTCATCATGATATAAGCCTCCTGAGCCGTAAGCTGCCGATGCAATGTGAGAGTCAGTTCTTCTCCGGCTTCTTGCAACACATGTATCTCTGTTCCGTTTGCAAAACGGGTAGAGCCACTAATTTCCATGACTCCCACCTGAGAGATATAGCACTCATCACCTATTTCGTAATCAGCAATATAACTTCCGATATGTTCAATAAGGCAATTATCCCCTACCGTCACATTATGCAACTCCGCATTACGGATTCCTGCTTTACGTTTTACCCGTTCGCCCACATCCAGCTCTTTATTGAAACCCCCTAAACGAACATCCCCAAACAAACTTACTTGAAACAAAGAGTCCGGAGTAAACGACTCGGCTACTTGCACACGTTTCCAATCCTCCGCACGACATCCCTGAAGCCGAAGCTGTTCTATTTCCACATCCTTTAACAAACGATAGTTCTTACCCATTTTTTTTCGTATTAATGATTAGTAGTTTATAGAGAAATCAAGACTGAAATTCTTCTTCATCGTAAGTCTGGTACAAAAAATCGTTATAGGGATACTTTTGTACATGCAGCTCTTTCACTTTGTCATATAAAAGTTTTTTCAATTCGTCGATATTCTTCTTTTTACGTGCCGATATAAAAATACAGTGATCATTTAATTTCGCCATCCATGTCTTCATCAATTCCTCCAACGAAATGTTTTCTTTGGTACGGGGTGCCAAGTCGTCAGCGTCTTTCTCTACATACGTATATGCGTCTATCTTATTGAATACAATGATGCAAGGCTTATCGCTACTGTCCAAATCGGCTAACGTCTTTTCCACCACGCTTATCTGTTCTTCAAAATCGGGATGTGAAATATCTACCACATGCACCAGTAAATCCGCTTCACGCACTTCGTCCAGTGTAGACTTGAAAGAATCCACCAAATCGGTAGGCAGCTTACGAATGAACCCGACCGTATCGGAAAGCAGAAAAGGCAAATTCTCAATAATCACCTTACGCACCGTCGTATCCAACGTAGCGAAGAGTTTGTTTTCCGCAAACACCTCACTTTTCGCCAATAAATTCATCAGGGTAGATTTCCCGACATTGGTATATCCCACTAAAGCCACACGGATAAGACGTCCCCGATTTTTACGCTGGGTAGATTTCTGCTTATCGATTTCCACCAGCTGTTGTTTCAGCAACGACATCCGGTTCAAAATGATACGACGGTCCATCTCCAACTGTGTCTCCCCTGGGCCACGAAGTCCTACCGAACCGCCTTTACTACGACCAGAACCACCTCCCTGACGCTCCAAATGAGTCCATAAACGTTGCAGACGCGGTAACATATATTTATATTGTGCCAGCTCCACCTGTGTTTTCGCATTCGCAGTCTGGGCACGCATGGCAAAGATATCAAGTATAAGTGAAGTACGGTCCAAAATCTTTACTTTCAGTTCCGCTTCGATGTTACGTATCTGCTTGGCAGAAAGTTCATCATCAAAAATCACCATACCGATTTCTTCTTCCGGATTTTCCTCGCGCTCCGCAATATAAGCACGTATCTCCTGTAATTTACCTTTCCCCACATAAGTCACCGAATTGGCCTGTTCCAGTTTCTGAGTAAACCTTTTCGCCACTTCAGCCCCTGCCGTTTCCGCCAGAAACGCCAGTTCGTCCAAATATTCGTTTGTTTTACGTTCGTCCTGTTGCTGAGTAACCAAACCAACCAGGACAGCTTTCTCGGTTTGTGCTTCTGATATGACAAATTCTTTCATCCTGTAATTCAGCTTAGATATAATAAAGCTTACAAAGATAGAAATTGTTTTGGCTAATCAGCTAAAACATTCTTATAAAATAAGCTATCTTCATCCGCAAATGAAATAAAAGCCCCTATTTCAAATTCTCTCATCAAACAAAAGAAAGAACTATCTCCTTTAAACAATGCCTTCTTTCAAAATACCAATCAATATAGGTTTTGCCCCACCGACAAAACATTCAACGGCTATTACCATCAGAATCAGTCCCATCAGTCGCATCATCACGTTATTGCCGGTTTCACCCAATACATTGACCAATCGTGTAGAAGCACGAAGAATCAGGTAAGTAATGAAATAAATCAGGGCTACCGTACCGATTAAAATACATTTCATGTCCATGGTATGAGCATCCTGCATCAGCACGATTGCATTGGCAATAGCACCCGGTCCACATAACATAGGGATAGCCAACGGTGTGATCGAAATATCATCTGCATACGTCTTAATTTCCTCATCTTTTAATTTCATCGGAGTATAACGGGCTTGTAGCATATCAAATCCTATTCTAAAAATAATAACCCCTCCCGCAATGCGAAAACCATTGGTAGAAAGACCGAAAAACTGAAAGAGGAACTGCCCGGCAAAAATAAAGACCAATAAGGTAATAAACGAAACGATTGTTGCCCTGCGTACGATTGAACAGCGTTCTTTTTCGCTCATGCCTTGTGTCATAGTTAAAAATACGGGCATGGTACCCAAAGGGTTAGTAAGGGTAAAAAAAGAAGTAAAACAGAGCAAGGCAAAAGGCAATAATGTATCCATAGCTGTGCATTTTTTATATTGCGCAAATGTACAACTAATCTATGAGAACCTATAAAAAGTTTGTTAATTCTTTCAAATCAACAATAGAATAAGTGGGCATGAAAGGAAAAGAAGTACGCTGGGATACATTATAAAAGGCTTGATGCATACCAATTCCTTTTGCACCCACCATATCAGCTTCCCAGCTATCTCCTATCATTAAAGATTCTCTTATATCCGACTGGGTAGAGGATAGCGCAAAATAAAATAATTCAGCATGAGGCTTATTTATGAGCAAATCTTCCGAAAGAATGATCCGCCGAAAATAATGATTGATTCCGGATGACTGCATCTTACGAGACTGTAATTCGCGAAAACCATTGGAAAGAATATAAAGACGATAACGTGAAGACAGATATTCCAATACCTCCTGGGCATGCGGCATTAGTTTTCTTTTAGTAGGAATAATGCGAAAAAACAACGCCGAATAGTCCGCTGCCAACTGTAGATCATTAACTCCAACCTGCAGTAAAGGATAAAGGAAACGTTCCCGATTCAATTGTTCTTTCGTTATTTTACCAGCACTATAATCACTCCATAGTTGTAAATTGTGTTCGCCATATAAAGAATAGAAATGCTCGAAAGAATTAAAAAAACGATCTAAATGAAAAACTTCGTACACTTCGCCGAAAGTATCACGTGCATTCTCGGAAAAGGCCCACAAGGTATCATCCAAATCAAAGAATAAGTTTTTATACACTGCTTCACTTATTACTACTAAAATGAGAAACTGAAAAGACAAAGGAATCTCACATTCCTTGCCTTCTCAGCTCCTTATATTTTTTCTATTTCACTAAGATGACCAAATAACGGGATACACTCCAGAAATCATTCGGATTGGTAATCTTCAATATATACTGTCCTTTTACATCTTTTGTTAAAGTATAAGAACCTTCCGGATGGATAGTCAACAAATTGGCACTCTTGGAGAACAATTTAATCTCTTTATCCGTACGGATATCTATCTGAGTAAAATAATCCTTATTAAAATCATTATCCCTTAGCACATCACCGTTTTTCAGAATTTTTTGTTCCTTCAGTTCCGAACGGGTACCGAATACAAACCAAGCTGCATTCAATGCTTTATCCTGCGCCGCTAGGGTTTTAGCCTTTGCTTCATTTTCAGCGGAAAGATTTTGCACATCCGTATGCAACCCGGCTACGGCATCATCCAACTCAGCTATCCGGATATTCTTGGCTGCCAGCTCCTCCTGAAGAGCCAGAATCTGTTTCCCCTTTTGGTCCAGCTCCGCCTGCAACCCGGCAATAGCCTTTTTCAGCTGAGCAGAATTGTAAGAACTATTTTTCAGCTGTTTTTCCAACTTTTCAATCTGTGCCTTGTTATCAGCCATTGTTTGAGTGATAAACCGCAAGTCGTCCTTAATCTTTTGAGAGGGTGAAGCACCTTCTGCAGACTGGCTTTGAAGGTCTACACGGTCTTGTGCTTCATTAATCTGCCGGAAACCTTCCTGAATATCATTAAACGTTCCCATAATCTGATCCAACTCAGCGTTACGCTCCGAGAGAGCCAGCAACAACGAATCATTTTCAGCTTTCAATTGGCTTTTACCACCGCCAAAATTATCGCATGAGGCAAATAATGCCGCCACACATAATGATAATAATGCTAACTTTTTCATACGATTTATGTTTTAAGTGAAGTTATTTTAATTCTCTTTTTCATCTTTTCCAGCCAACACAATGACAATCTCCCCTCTTGGTTCAACATTTGTGAAATGTTCCACCACCTCGGACAACGTACCTCGTACATTTTCCTCATGGGCTTTTGAGATTTCCCTGCAAACCGAAACTCTCCGTTCAGTTCCAAAATATTCCATAAATTGTTTAAGAGTTTTCAGCAAACGATATGGAGATTCATAGAAAACCATTGTGCGAACCTCCTCCCGTAGTTGTGTCAAACGAGTTATCCTCCCTTTTCTCTGGGGCAAGAAGCCTTCAAAACAGAATCGTTCATCCGGTAAACCTGAAGAGACCAATGCTGGAACAAAAGCCGTAGCGCCAGGAAGACACTGTACCTCTATATTGTTCCGCACACACTCACGAACAATCAAAAAACCCGGATCGGAGATTCCTGGCGTTCCCGCATCCGAAATCAAAGCCATCGTTTCACCGGCTTTCATCCGGATCACTACATTTTCAACCGTCTGGTGTTCATTGAACTTATGATGAGACTGCATGGCATTTTTTATTCCAAAATGCTTCAATAAAATGCCTGATGTCCGAGTATCTTCCGCCAAAATCAAATCGGCCTCTTTCAATATACGGACAGCACGAAACGTCATGTCCTCAAGATTCCCCACTGGAGTCGGCACTACATAGAGCTTTCCCATAAGTTATTCACCGTTTTAGTTTTCGACAAATGTAAAATAAAAACAAATCTGTTGAATTAAAACCCTCTATAATTTAACAGTTCTTGTACATTATTCAAATTTATCCGATTTTGGTCAAAACTGGAGCCAACATGCCTTTTTTACCTTTTCTCCAAAACAAAATCAAAGAAATTATTATCGACTTACAGAATGAAATAGTATTTTTGCAACAACGAATATGAATCCATATACATTCAAAAGAGACATCCATTCATGATCCATTTTTCAGAAGACAATCTATTAGAAACACACCGGAGAGGACGCATAGAGGTCATTTGCGGTTCCATGTTCTCAGGGAAGACCGAAGAACTTATCCGCCGACTTAAACGAGCTAATTTTGCTCATCAGCGTGTAGAAATTTACAAGCCCGCTATAGACTCCCGATACTCAGAAAAAGAAGTTGTTTCGCACGACAGTAATTCAATTTCATCCATCTCCATTGATTCTTCAGCCAGTATTCTTTTGTTTACATCAGAAATAGATGTAGTCGGCATTGATGAAGCCCAATTTTTTGACGACGGATTGGTAAACGTCTGTAATGAACTAGCCAACAGGGGAATCCGTGTAATCATTGCAGGATTGGATATGGATTTTAAAGGAATTCCTTTCGGACCGATACCTGCCTTATGCGCCATAGCCGATGAGGTAACCAAAGTACATGCTATCTGCGTAAAATGCGGGCAACTGGCCTATCTCTCCCATCGCACGGTAAAAAGTAACAAACGAGTACTATTAGGTGAAAAGATGGAATATGAACCGCTTTGCCGCAATTGCTATCAACAGGTTATAAAAGAAGAACAGGACAAAGAAGAATAATATGTTTGAGAAGAAAATAACATTTGACAGTTTCATACGTGGTGTCATTACACTGTTGCTTATCGTTGGAGGATTGTATTTACTCCGCCTACTAAGCGGAGTACTTCTACCCTTTTTCCTTGCATGGATTATTGCTTATCTCATTTATCCACTAGTCCGGTTCTTTCAATACAGGCTCAGATTGAAAAACCGAATTCTATCCATATTCTGTACATTATTAACAGTCGGAGGCATTGCCATTACCGCTTTTATGGTGCTAATTCCACCAATGATTGAAGAGTTTGGAAAGCTGAAAGACTTACTGATACTCTATTTCATAAATGGCAGTGGACAATCTGCTTCCATTCCCGAAGCTGTAGACCATTTCGTCAGGGAATATATTGACATGCGATGGATTCATCAAAATATTCTATCCGAAGAGAACCTACTCAATACCCTTAAAGAAACAGTCCCCCAGCTATGGAATATTCTTTCGGGATCACTCAATTTGGTATTTAATATTCTAGCTTCCTTTATCATCTTGCTATATCTCATCTTTATTCTTTTGGATTATGAACAAATAGCAAAAGGATGGGTTCGTTTGTTACCTTCCGGTTCTCGGAATACAGCCCAAAAAATTGCTACAGACATAAAAGAAGCAATGAACAAATATTTCCGCGGACAAGCACTAATTGCTTTTTTAGTTGGAATTTTATTCAGCATAGGATTCCTCATTATAGATTTTCCCTTGGCAATTGGATTCGGACTATTTATTGGAGTACTAAACATGGTTCCATATTTACAGCTCATTGCACTTATCCCTACCATCTTGCTAGCTTTGTTAAAAGCCGCCGACACCGGAGAAAATTTCTGGTGGATACTATTCAGCGCATTGATGGTGTTTACCATTGTGCAAACTGTTCAAGATGCAATTCTTACGCCCAAAATTATGGGGAAAGTAACAGGCCTTAATCCGGCTATCATCTTATTATCCCTCTCTATATGGGGAAGTCTTCTTGGCATTTTGGGGATGATTATAGCTTTACCTTTAACCACCCTTCTTCTCTCTTACTATCATAAATATGTCACCGACCCGGAAAAAAAGATATTAGAAAAAGAATGGGAAGCCATAGAAAAGAAAGATACAGAAAATTAAGCACTTACTATATGTACATAGTAACTTTTTTCAAAAACTCAAAGAAATATTTGGAGAAAAGAAAAAAGTACGTATCTTTGCACCCGCTTAACAGCAAAAGAGGATTGATTCGCTAGCTCAGCTGGTAGAGCACAACACTTTTAATGTTGGGGTCTTGGGTTCGAACCCCAAGCGGATCACGAAAAAATAACAGTAGAACATTCTGCATCCTCCCTGCCTTACGGCAGTCTAGGTTCGATTCGCTAGCTCAGCTGGTAGAGCACAACACTTTTAATGTTGGGGTCTTGGGTTCGAACCCCAAGCGGATCACAGAAATAGACAGTAAATGCACAACTTCTACAATCCTTGATGTTGTAGGAGTTTTTCTTTGTATCATGTCTGTGACCTAAGCCACAAAAAGGCCACATAAAGACGCACTTTTTAAGGATAATTTATCACTCAAAATATCCATCTGACCGAGAAATTCATATATATCTTGATAACATCCCGATTTATCTTCAGTTGATTATAAAGACTTAATACTATCTCTATATCGCCTTAATTCTTTCTCGCCAGTATTTTTTATAGCCAAATCCAATTCATTAAGAATTCTAACTCTATCATTAGGTATCATTCCGACAAACGGGACAGTGTTTGATACTGTATTTCCTAATAAAGTTGTTTTTATATGAAGTCTTGAAATAAAAGTCCGTAGCTCCAACAACCTTTCGTGTTCGGTAGCTTCTATAAAAGACCCACGCTGTATCTCCTCGTATAATTCTGATTCGGAAAATACGGTCAGCGATACAAAGTTTACGGTAAAGGGGTGTAGCTGATTGAACACATTGGCAGTATTGATGGCATTCCGCTCTCCCTTGTCTTTTCCTGCAAGCCCTGTCAGATACACGAGATTATATCTGATATTTGCTTCTTCCAGCTTCTTGCATTGCTCAATAATATCATTAGCCGTATATCCCTTGTTCATTGTTGCCAATGTATTATCATCGCCCGATTCTGTTCCGATACTGATACCGTCAAAGCCTAAATGATGCAGGTTCTTCAATTCTTCTATTGTTTTCGGCTTAATATCCGAAATCCGGGCAAACATACCGATGCTTTCACAATAACGAAGATATTTCCTGATTAGAATACCTATATCCAGCAACCTGTTATAACTTAGCACAAATGGATTAGCCCCCGTTAAAAACACTCGTCGGGCTTTGGGCTGGTAACTTTGTATTACTTTCAAATCTTCTTCGACTTCCGTAATGGGAGATAGACGAAACCTTGTTCCGTGATATAAACTACAAAATTTGCACTTGTTATGAGTGCATCCAGCAGTTGCCTGTAAGAGTTGGGAACTTGCCTCGTATGGTGGTCGCCATACTTGTCCCGTAAAATGTAATAGTTCCATACAATTATAAATTAAATATTTGTAATTAGTTATTTTTCCGTATTTTTGTACTGTAAAGTTAGGACGTTCTTTTTATAAAAAGAAGAACTATACTATCTGTCAGTCACTTACGTTTGAGTTAGTTTTTCTCAATATCAATGTATTTAAGGACGAAAAAAATGCGAAAAAAGTTAGATTACGATTATTGTTCCGCTTCCCCTATACTGGAATGGCTGGGTGACAAATGGGCTTTGGTTGTCTTATTGAAGCTACATGAGAATGGAATAATACGTTTCAATGAACTATACAAAACAATTCCCTCTATATCGGAAAAGATGCTTTCTACTGTCTTACATTCATTAGTAACGGACGGATTAGTAGGTAGAAAAATATATCCCTCAGTACCACCCAAAGTGGAATATTATGTATCTGAATTTGGAGAAACTTTAATTCCTCATTTAGAGCAATTGAAACAATGGGGACAAGAAAATTTTGAAACGATAATGGAGAATAGACGGAAAAATAAGTATTGACACTTAATGCAAGGTGCAAGTATATATCTATATAGCTTACACTAATCTTAGAATATTTATTTTCAACAGTTTGCATAGTTCAAAAATAATGCGTATATCTGAACCCAAGACGTTGGCAGACAGATACCGGACAACAGCAGACAGTTTTTAAGGACTAAAGCGTGACGGATACAAAGCCGAAATTTCTGAAACCGCTGATATTGAGAAAAAAATAACGTTTAGTTCATAACCTAAACAGACCAGCTTTTCTTTTTATCCACACCGCAAATTGGAGCAGAATACGGCATCTGAAAGGAGATGAAATAGATGGACTTGATTTCCACTTAAAACAAGTTTACCTAAGTAACGTAAGTTCGAAATAAGGATTAATTTACTCATTGGATTAGTAGGAACATAGCGATAAATATATCAAATTTATAGTGCTGAATTATAACCTTCAAACGATTATCGCTATGCTCTCAGAATTTAAAGCCACAGAGATTAATCCCGACCATATGAGCAAGGCCGGGATTAGGGTTATCTTATCCTTTTTTACTCCGGCGGTTTCCGCAAAAAAAGAAAAAGAGAGTGTAAGGCAAAACTCTTAAGAAACTCCGCCGAAACTGTCGGAGTTTTCCAAAACTTTCTTAAGAATCTTTCCGAAAACTCCGACAGTTTTCCAGCTTCTTTCCTATATCCGTAAAGAGTGCATTTTATTCATTTTCACTTTTGTGATAATCACTAGTGATTTCTATATAGAGAATCAGATATAGAAGAACTGCTTAAGAAAAACAGGCAGGAAGCATCCGATAAACTATTTCTTGAGGTATTAGTTAATAAAATTTCCCCAAAGGAGACTTTAAAGTCCAGAAACAAAATACTCATTTTTAGGTATTGATCACATTTTTGCATTGCAATAATTTTGCATGGAAAAAGTAATGGCATTTTATGAAAGCTAAATTATTGTTGATATTAGTGTCCTTAATAATTCCTTTCGTTGGATTTTCATATACTATATCAGGTAAGGTACTTGATATAAAATCTAAAAAGGCTATAGAATTTGCAACAGTATGGGTTGAGGGTACAGGTATAGGCACTGTGACAGATGTAAATGGAAATTTTCTTATAAATAATCTTTCTAATGGTAATTATGAAATTATCATCAGATGTTTGGGCTATACAGAAAAAAAGGAGAAAATATATCTCAGGAATAATATAGACGTGCTTTTTTATCTTTCTGAAACATCCTTGGCTTTGGATGAGGTGACCGTTACGGCTGAGAGAAAGGCGAATGATGCAGCCACTACTTATACTCTGAACAGGACAGCATTGGATCATTTGCAGAGTGTAAGTGTGACAGATGCTTTGAGTCTGTTGCCAGGTGAACAGACAAACAAATATAAAACCCTGACTTCATCAGAACAGGTCGTTACTTTAAGAGGTGAAACTCAGGAGATGGGAAATCCAGATTTTGGGACTGTTGTCGAAATGGATGGAGTCAGACTTTCCGGTAATGCAACAGCACAGTCTACAGGTGGAACAGATTTGAGGAATGTGGGTAATAACAATGTGGAAAGAATAGATGTTATTACCGGAGTCCCTTCCGTAGAATATGGTGACTTGACAAACGGTGTCGTCAGGATAATAACCAGAAAAGGTAAAAGCCCTCTTTGGGCAAATATCTCTGTACGTCCCAATACGCAGTCATATTCACTGAGTAAGGGGATTGATCTTGGAGGAAAAAGTGGAATAGTCAATCTGTCATACGAACGGGTACGTTCTGTTTCTGATATTGCATCCCCGTTTACTTCATATATAAGAAATGCTTTTGGACTTAAGTATTCCAATGCGGTTAATTATTCATCAGGACGGAATCTTTCCATGGACTTCAGTCTGAATGGTAATGTGGGTGGATTAAATTCAGAATCAGACCCTGACGCATTCAAGGAAACTTATACCAAGGAAAGAGATAATGCCTTGTGGAGCAGTATGGCTTTCAATTATATGATAAATTCCAACTGGCTTTCAAATCTGAGGTGGGGGATGACTTTCTCTTATTCGGATAGGAGGTCAAAAGTGAAGACAAACAAGTCCGCATCATCTGCCATACCGGCTCTGCATACCACGGAAGAAGGATATTTCGTCGCTTCCAGATATGAGGACAATCCTTCATCGCCAATAATTCTTTTGCCGGTGGGATACTGGTATGTCACTACTTATAATGATAACCGTCCGATAAATTATTCAGCTTACATAAAAGCCCAATGGACACATAAAATGGGAGATATAACCAGTAATTTACTGTTAGGTTTCGATTTGAAGTCTGATGGAAATTTAGGAAGGGGAGAACACTATACGGACATGTCTGTCGCTCCGAGTTGGAGAGAGTACAGGTACGATAATCTGCCGTTTATAAATAACTGGGCATCATATATAGAGGAGGATTTAAACTTCACATTCAGAAACTCCATACTGAATCTGAAAGCAGGTCTAAGAAATGATATGACAATAATATCCGGTTCAAAGTATGGAACTGTTTCAAGTTTGTCTCCTAGAATCAGTGCAAAATATTCTTTTGGCAATACCGGTACCGGATTCTTCAGAGGTGCAACTTTCAGAATGGGATG
>CANQSM010000093.1 GCA_947626525.1 uncultured Phocaeicola sp.
AAATGTTCCTAAAAATAAAATGGCATATGAAGATTACATATCATAATCCCTTCAAATGCCATTTTTATTATGTTTTGGACCACAATCTCGCAACAATCGGCAATAAAGCTTGGAGAATGTTTAAATTATTGTATTTTTTGCTCATTGGGACAGGATGATCTCGCCCCTTGCCGTTGGCCGTTCCTCAACCGATGAGTTCTATAGAGAAATAATGATGCATGACGCAGTTTATTTACACTACCTTTCCAATTGCAAAATGGAAGTAACTTCTTAATTATTTTTTTGAGGTTTAGGCTTCTGTTTGGATTCATTCTGTTTTATACTTTTCAATAGTTCTCTATGGAAATTCATTTCAGCATTAAGAATCTTAAAAATCTTTTTATCAGACAAAAACTTTCTGTATTGTTGAATGTAGCAACGCTCCAATTTCTCTGATTCTAAACGTGAATTAATCATTTTGTCAATGATTTGAGCATAATTTGTCTCGTCAGAGCTTTTCTTTTTTGTGTCACGGATAATGCGTTCTACATTATCGTTAATCTTTTTCTTTTTGTCTTGAAGTTCAAAATACAGCACAAAAAATTTATTTGCCTCTTCTTTTGTTAATTCAGCTTTTCGGGTCATGAACTCTTTTTGTTTCGTTCTGAATTCCTCTTTTGTAAAGTAAGGCTTTTTTTCTTGAGCAATGACAGTTAGATTTATGCACAATAGGAATATAATAAAAGCAAATTGTCTATGTCTCATTTCTATTTTAATATGAATCGTTTTCAGTTTCGGTTAAATAGCAATAAATGGTATAGTCATCCATCATAGAGTTATCTATTACAGCTTCGATATATTCGTCAGAATACAGAGGCTTTGGGTCATTATCTGAAAAAATGACAGTTTTTGTTGAATCAGAGTTTCCTATGATGTATTTGAATCCGAACACCAGTCCGCAGAACATTGCTGCCATATATAACCATGGCTTGATGCGTTGCCAAGTTGTGATTTTCGTCTCTGTTGGAATAGATATGTGTTCTGGAAGCTGATCCATTAACCGCTTCGTGAAGTCCTCAAAATAACCTTCAGGTACACTAAACGGATTCTCCGTTCCGCACTTTTTTCTTATTTCATCTGCTTCTTTCATAATGGTCTGTTCCTTTCCTTTTATTTTTTAGATAAATGTTTTCTCAAAAGGTTTAAAGAGATTCTTTTAAAAAGTTCTCAATCTTCTTTACGGCGTGGTGGTAGGAAGCTTTCAATGCTCCTACACTAGTTCCGAATATTTCAGACATCTCTTCATATTTCATTTCTTGATAGTATCTTAGATTGAATACCATACGCTGTTTTTCAGGTAGGGTCGATAATGCTTTTTGCAATAATAATTGTGTTTCATCGCCATCAAAATAAGAATCTCCTTCGATTTTGTCCATCATAGTCGCTCCCGGATCATCAATAAACATGGAATTTTGATTTTGTTGTTTATTGAGGAAAGTCAGGCATTCGTTTAAAGCGATACGGTACAACCAAGTCGATAATTTAGCTTCACCTCGGAAATATCCGATATTGACCCATGCTTTTATAAAAGTATTTTGAAGTAAATCGTTTGCGTCATCATGCGATAATACCATTCGTCGGATTTGCCAATATAACTGTTCGCGGTATTGTTTTACAATCTCTGAGAAAGCCTTTTTTTGAGTATCCGGATTTTGTAAAAGATGTATGATTTTTGCTTCATCAAAAGTTTCCATTTTTGCAGGTGCTGGTACGCTTTTCTCTTCTGTGGTTATGATTTGTCTTCAAAAATAGTTATTTTTCTTGGAATAATATTGAGATTCGTGCTTTCATTAATGTTTTTTCTTCTTGTTTTACTCTAGTTTTATGTACAGATTCTCTTTTGCCAGAATCGTATTGGGAAAAATGGCTTGTGCTTCGGTCAATAACGCATTTTCGTCATCATATCGGGCTGAGAAATGACCGATCATTAGTTGTTTTACTTGGGCTTCACTGGCTATCTTGCCAGCTTGTGAAGCGGTGGTGTGAAATGTTTCTTTGGCACGTGCCATTTCACTTTCTGCAAAAGTTGCCTCATGAAAAAGGAGGTCAACACCTTTTATTTGTTCGATGATGTTCTGGTTGTATATTGTGTCAGAACAGTAGGCATATTTGCGCGGAGGACTGGAAGGGGTTGTCAATCGTTCGTTGGGAATGTAAGTCCCGTCCGGCAATTGATAATCGGAGCCATTTTTTATTCGATTCAGTTCGTGTAAGGGAATTTGGTAAAAATCAATCATATCTCTCCGGATGTGATTAGGAGTAGCCTTTTCTACGAAAAGAAAGCCATTACATGGTATTCTGTGTTTCATGGGAATACTGTAGATGGTAACTGATCGATCTTCATATATGCAAGCCTGTTGTTGTGTATCTACGGAATGAAATAATACTTTGTATCCTATGCCTTTACAGAAAAATTGCAGATGCGGAGTAAGTAATTTCTCCAGTTCTTTGGGTGCGTGGATATGGAGGTCTGCAGTTCGTCCTAACATACTGAAAGTGGAAATGAGTCCCATCAATCCAAAGCAATGATCCCCATGAAGATGTGATATAAAAATATGATTGAGACGGGAAAATTTCAGTTTGGATTTACGGAGTTGGAGTTGTGCTCCTTCTCCACAGTCTATCATGAATAGTTTTTCTCGTATGTTCACTACCTGTGAACTTGCAAAGTGTTTGGTAGTGGGGAGTGCCGACCCACATCCTAATATATGAACTTCAAATTTTTCCATAATGCATACAAACTTACGGAAAATCTTTGAATCTTTTCATCTATTGGAGGAAAAAAGAAGTTTATTCGCTTACAAAACATTTCGTTTCGCGTGATTTCAGATGATTTCGGAAAAACGGTATTTCTCGGGTGCCGCTGGAGAGGAAGCGATTGGGTATCTATATTATAGAAAAAGAGCATGTCAAAAATTTGGACATGCTCTTTTTGCTTTATTTATAACAAGAATTATTTCTTATCATTTTCCATTTGCTCTTTTAAAGCTGCCAAAGCATCTATATCACCTAAAGTAGTAGAAGCTGCCTGGTTCTGAATTGAAGGGGTCTCTTCTTTTTTAGAAGATCTTTTCGCTGCAGAAGCTGCTTTCTTTTCTGCTTTAGCTTCAGCCTTTGCTGCATCTTCGAATATACGGCTATGAGAAAGAATGATTCTCTTAGCGTCTTTGTTGAATTCAATCACTTTAAATGCTAGCTTTTCATCTAATTGTGCTTGTGAGCCGTCTTCTTTTACTAAATGTTTCGGAGTTGCAAAGCCTTCTACACCATAGGGTAATGCGATGACAGCACCTTTATCCAACATTTCGATGATTGTTCCTTCGTGGATAGAATCTACAGTAAATACAGTCTCGAATACATCCCAAGGATTTTCTTCCAATTGTTTATGGCCTAAGCTTAGACGACGGTTTTCTTTGTCTATTTCCAATACCTGAACTTCGATATCTGCACCGATAGAAGTAAATTCTGATGGGTGTTTGATTTTCTTTGTCCAAGAGAGGTCAGATATGTGAATCAGTCCGTCAACGCCTTCTTCAATTTCTACAAATACACCGAAGTTAGTGAAGTTACGTACTTTTGCAGTATGTTTGGAACCTACAGGATATTTTTCTTCGATAGTTTCCCAAGGATCAGCTTTCAATTGTTTGATACCCAAAGACATCTTACGTTCTTCGCGGTCAAGAGTCAAGATGACTGCTTCTACCTCGTCACCTACTTTCATGAAATCCTGAGCTGAACGCAGATGTTGTGACCAAGACATTTCAGATACGTGAATCAGACCTTCCACACCTGGAGCAATTTCAATGAAAGCACCATAATCGGCCATCACAACTACTTTACCTTTTACTTTGTCACCTACTTTCAGATTTTCATCCAACGCATCCCACGGATGAGGAGTCAGTTGTTTCAAGCCAAGAGCGATACGTTTCTTTTCGTCATCAAAGTCAAGGATAACAACGTTTAACTTTTGATCCAGTTCTACTACCTCTTTCGGATCGCTTACACGTCCCCAAGAAAGATCTGTAATATGAATCAAACCATCTACGCCACCCAAGTCGATGAATACACCGTATGAAGTGATATTTTTAACAGTACCTTCAAGTACCTGTCCTTTTTCAAGTTTACCAATAATTTCTTTCTTCTGTTGTTCTAGTTCTGCTTCAATAAGTGCTTTGTGAGAAACAACCACATTCTTGAATTCCTGATTGATTTTAACAACCTTGAATTCCATCGTTTTACCGACAAATACATCATAGTCTCGGATAGGTTTTACGTCAATTTGTGAACCCGGTAAAAATGCTTCGATACCGAATACATCCACAATCATACCTCCTTTCGTACGGCATTTGATGTAACCTTTGATGATTTCTTCTGACTCGAGTGCAGCGTTCACACGATCCCAAGAACGTGAGGCGCGTGCTTTTTTGTGTGAAAGAATTAATTGTCCCTTTTTGTCTTCCTGATTTTCGATGTATACTTCTACTGTATCACCAATTTTCAGGTCCGGATTGTAACGAAACTCACTTAATGGAATGATACCGTCTGATTTGTAACCGATGTTTACAACTACTTCACGTTTGTTCATTGCGATTACAGTACCGTCAACAACCTCACGGTCATTTACTTTGTTTAAAGTTCCGTCATAAGCCTTTTCAAGGTCTTCACGGCTTACGCCTGTTGCAGTTTCACCGTTTTCATACGCATCCCAGTTGAAGTCTTCAACAGGAGCTACATTCTTTAAATTTTCCATTAATACTAATTGTTTAAATAATAATTTATTAAGTGAGACATTATATTGATTATATAATTTCGGACGCAAAGATATAACTATTTTGCAAAACAGCCAATTGGTTATGAGAGAAAAATCAAGTGCCTCTTTAGAAAAGTAGAATTTGTTTTCCAAAATTGTTTAAAATAAAGTTTGTAATTTATGATATGTTTTTAAATTTACGCCATATTATTTGAAAACATGATACTCTATTTATTTGCTATATTAAGTGTTGTTTGCATTATTGTTGTCTTCCGGTATAAGCGTAAAAATGAAGAATTGTTTGTCTTATTAAAGAAGAAAACGAATGAGGCTTCGTCTATTAGTAGCTATTCTGATGTCATTCTTCAGAATTTGGGTGTTTTTATCTTTTTGGTTACAAAGGATTTATTGTAGTCAAAACTAATTGTTATGAGTATTCGTATACATCGTAAGTTATTGATTGCGGAAGATATTGAAGACAACTACCTGTTGTGTAAGGCATATTTGGAAAATAAGTATTCATTGATTCGTGCTCATGATGGGGAGGAGGCGATTTCTCTTTTTCTTCAACATTCTCCGGATGCAATTTTAATGGATTTGCGAATGCCGTGCATTGACGGTTATCAAGCAACTGAAGCAATTCGGCAGATGTCTTTCTTCTATACCTATTATTGCTGTCACGGCTTATGCATCCGAAGAAGATCGGAGAAAGGTGTTGGCACATGGCTTCTCGGGGTATTTGCCTAAACCTTTGAAACGGGGAGATCTACTTGATACCCTTCGCCAAGCCGGAGTTTAGGCAGACCTGCTTTTCGAATAATCGAAAATTTTAGCTCCAAATAAGTAAAAACGAATAGAAATTCTCTCTCTTGAAACCCTTTGTTGACGGGAACTCACTATTGTGTACAAACGTAGTTCACCGTTTTGTTCAATGTTATGGATGCTTTGTCTGTTAACAGCTTCCGGGATCTGGAGACTATTTTTTGAATTGGTCCAATACGTTTTTAACCGAACCGTGGCGTTGGAGTAACTCTTTAGCTTCTTCATAAGGTAATCCTAATTCTTCTATAACCATACGGATGCCTCTGTCTACCAGTTTTTGGTTACTGAGTTGCATATTAACCATACGATTTCCCTTTACTCTTCCCAGCTGAATCATGGTAGAGGTGGTAATCATATTCAGAATCATTTTCTGTCCCGTACCGCTTTTCATCCGTGAACTTCCGGTTACGAATTCCGGTCCAACAATCATTTCAATGGCTATTTCCGCTTCTTGTGAAATCGGAGCATCGGGGTTACTACAGATAGATGCGGTAAGTATTCCCTGTTTGCGTGCTTCCCGCAGGGCATGGATGACGTATGGGGTGGTACCCGAAGCCGCAATGCCTATTATCGTATCAAGAGGATTTGCTTGGTATTCTTGAAGTTCTTCCCATCCTCGTAGGGGATTGTCTTCGGCATTTTCTACGGAATTCCGCAATGCTTTTTCTCCCCCGGCTATGAGGCCTATAACCTTTGTATTAGGCATACCGAAAGTAGGGGGGATTTCTGAAGCGTCCAAAACTCCGAGGCGTCCGCTTGTGCCTGCTCCTAAATAGAATATGCGACCACCTTTTTTCATGCGTTCCACAATGGCAGTGACTAATCTTTCAATTTGGGGGATACATTTTCTTACGGCGAACGCTACTTGCTGATCTTCTTCGTTAATATGGGTAAGCAGTTCCAGAACGGACATCTCTTCCAAGTGATCATAGTGCGAGGCTTGCTCGGTTATTTTTATGAAAGCCATGTTTTTTGTTTTTTAGAGTGAAACCTAATTAACCCTTCCATAGGGCGTTGTTGTATGTCTGCAATAGACAAACCGAATGACTTGGCGGCTTCTTTCAGTTCTTCGGCATAATAATAGGCGATGGAACCGGTGAAAAAGAGTGCTTCGTTCGGATATGATAGGATATTGCGACGGATGAAGTCGCTGAAACATTCTGTGAGAAGCCGATGTATGCTCATTTCCTGACGATTCTCATACAAGAAACGGGAGCATTCTGCCAGAAAACGGTTAGGCATTGGCTGGCGATATACTTTGTCTATGATTCCAGATGGCGAGAAAGAACAGTATGCCAAAAAGCGATTGCATATATTTTCTGGCAGTTGCTGTTTCAGACAATCGCTTATCAAGCGTTTGCCTAGTGCGGTCCCGCTTCCTTCATCTCCTAATATGTACCCTAACGGAGGGATGTTATAGATGATTTGTGTCCCATCATAATAACAGGAATTGGAACCGGTACCCAAGATACACACGATTCCCGCTTGGTGTCCACAGAGCGAACGGGCGGCTCCTAACAGGTCGCTTGCCACTTCCACAGTGGAGGCTTGGAGAAACGTCTCTTGCAAAGCAGAGCGCAGTATCGGTGATTTTTCTGTAGTGCAACCGGCTCCGTAAAAGTAAATGTCTTCTATCTGTCCGCTTAAAGATGACTGATTCGGGGCTGTTACCGAATGCGTTGAGTATTTTTCTGTATGGTTCGTCGGATGGATAGTGCGGCAATCAAAACAAGGTAAGACTTCTTTATGTAATAGGGCAGTTATCTCTTGCTGAGATTGGTGGAATGGGTTGATACCTTGTGTGGTAAAATGTAGTAAGTTACAGCCTGAATTTTCTGTCAGGCACCAGTCTGTTTTGGTGGAACCGCTGTCAGCTATCAGTATCATAGTTTCTATATTTCAAGTTATTCTTTTCCGAAAGATTCTGGTAATTGTTTTTTTATAAAGATGGCAGCTATGATTCCCGGTAGGGTACATAGACACACTATCAGGAAGAAGTGGGTGTAGCCAAGAGCTTCTTCCAAGTATCCGGCAATCATACCGGGAAAAGACATGCCTGCTGCCATCAGGCCTGTGGCAATCGCATAATGGGATGTTTTATATATTCCTTTTGCTATATAAATAAGGTATAGCATGTAAGCGGCAAAACCGATTCCGTAGCCGAATTGTTCAATCACTACAAATAGAGAGACAATCCATAATTCGCTGCATTGCAGGCAAGCAAGTATTACATACAGGAGGTCTGGCACGTTGATGGCTAATGCCATGGGGATAATCCAATATTTCAATCCTTTGCGAGATATCATGATGCCTGCTACAATGCCTCCTAACAATAAGGCAATGACCCCTAAGGTGCCATATATGCCTCCTACTGTGGTGGTAGACAGTCCCAATCCCCCTTTTTCTGGAGAAGCCAATACAAAAAGTGGAGCGATTTTGGCTAATTGCGATTCTCCCAACCTGTAAGTCAGGATAAAGAAAAGGGCCAGCCCTATTCCGTTCTTTCTGAAAAATGAAACAACTGTTTCGATAAAATTGCAAAACAACTCTTTGGCCGAAGTATGTTTGTCCGCTTTGTCGTTATTGGGTTTAGGTATAATGAAAAGATGAAATAGGAAAAGTCCGATAAAGAGAGTGGATAACAGGTAAAAGACAAGTGCCCATGCCAGAGTGGCGTTTCCTTTTAAAGACGAGATGATTTTTCCTTCAGCCAGTAACCCTGCCAACATTACCAATACTCCTTGTCCGAAGATGCTTCCGCAACGGTAAAATGTGTTGCGAATACCTACAAAGAAAGACTGTTCTTTAGGGGAGAGCGCCAGCATATATAATCCGTCGGCGGCTATATCGTGTGTGGCCGAAGAGAAAGCCAGTAAGGCGAAAAAAGCCATAGTTGCCTGTACGAAGAAAACGGTAGGCAGAAAAAAAGCCACACAAGCAAAGGTTGCGGCCATGAGTGCCTGCATGGAGAGTACCCAGAAACGTTTGGTACGAACCAAATCAATAAGTGGACTCCATATAGGTTTGATAACCCAAGGTATACCTAACCAACTGGTATAGAAAGCAATTTCCATATCACTGAGTCCCAGATTCTGATACATGATGACGGCCATGGTCATTACTGCAAAGTAAGGTAATCCTTCTGCAAAGTAGAGGGTCGGAATCCAGCCCCATGCGTGGTGTTTCTGTTTCATAATCAGTAAAACTTGCGAATGTCTGCTCCTTTATAATAATGAAGAAGTATTTCATCATATTTATAGCCCTTTTCTCCCATAACGGCTGCGCCGATTTGGCATAATCCCACTCCGTGTCCCCATCCGGCTCCTGTCAGTGTGAAACTTTCGGGGAAACCATTTTTCAATGCTCCTTTGTCAACTACAAAAGCAGAACTGAACAGATGTGAAGAAGATAGTGTGCGCCTTATTTCAAGCTCTTTGCCAATTGTCAGAGTATGGAGGCTTCCTACGATTTTCAGTTTGATAATGCGTCCTGATTTTCCACGTAGAACGGGTATCAAGTCGATGATAAATCCGAAATCTATTTTGGAGCGCCGGCGTATCAGTTCCGAGATTTCGTCTTGTGTATAATGTACTTTCCATCGATAGAAGTCTGTGGTTTCTTGGTCGTAGTTGTTTAATATCTGGGTAATGATGGAAAGGTTGTTTGTGTTGCAAAATGATACGGGAGTTGTACGTATCCACTGTTCTGCCACTTCTTCTTTGGTCAAGTCCGGGCAGGAAAGCTTTTCTTTTTCTTCCGTGTCGCGTATGGAAGTGAGGTATGGCAGATGTTTGTTTTCCCAACAACTCTCGAATTCTTCGCTTATGCCTCCGCAGCATTTGGAGAAACGGGCATCGCATATTCCGCGTCCGTACATGAGCAACTGTCCGCGTGTAGCTTCTACCGCCTCTACTACCGCTTGATTGGTCGCTTTGGTGATACCTTGATAGCGTTGGCAATGGTCGTCGGCGCATACATCGAAAATAGTGTGGTCTTCCCGATCGTGCCAACGTATGTGTTCCGTATCCGTTTTACAGAAAGAAAAGAACTCGTTACCGTTTTCTTTCATGCTTTTTCGTCTTTCTATCTGTGCGAATAGCCAGCTGCGTGATATGACGGCATGTGCTTTCAAAAATTCGATGGAAGAAGTGGCCCTCATTTCAGAGGAGATGACACTGATGAGGTAGTCTTCTGCCGGAAGAATGTTGATGGCCGTGATTTTCCCTTCTTCTACTACCAGACGTAGAGCCCCTGAGAATATTTGTGTTTCTTTCCGTTCCCAGTGAAAATTAATGCCGATAGTCACATTATAAATGGAAAAAGAAGCATTATCTTCTTGAGGGGTAAACATTAGTTCTTTATATAAATTACCATTCCAGAGAATCCCTCCTTCACTGAATGTGACTTTCTGTTCACCACGGACAATTTCTCCTTTGGCGAAATAATTCATATTCAATGAAAAGATAATCTCTTGTGCATTGACAATGCCTACGCTTATTTCTGGCTCTTTCATTGATTTATGATTTTTTTTAATTTGTGGATGGCTTTTTCCATTTCTTCTTTCGGGAGTGCGACTTCCTGAAGAATGGAGTACGCCTGCTTTGCGGTTATATGGTCATAATCTTTTTTACGAGGAGTGATGATGAGTCCTCCCATATCTATGGCTCCCGGACTGACTAATATTTGTTCTTCTTCTTGAGCGTAATAGCAATCAGGACGATGTTTACTACGTGGAATCAGGACGAAAAGATGATGTCCCTTTTCCGCACTCCACGCAATGAGGTTTAGGCGAGGCTCGCTTTCTCCGTCGTGTATAGGAAGACATTGCATTATTTGGCGGATATAATGAACTGCGGTGCCTTCTGTTGGATTCCGGTCATTGATGACAAACATGGGAACATAAGTCTCTGTCAGGGCATGTAGCCGGGTCAGGTGTGCGTTATCTGTTTCTGCCAGCATGTTTTGCTCGCTCAGATGTTTTCTGACAATTTCAAAAATAGGCAATGAATCGCTTTGGAAAGCTTGAAAGTGAGCATGGTCGGGTGCTGATGCGCCGCATTGTGCTCCGTTATAGATGTGTACGTAGGTATCCATGTGTGCGGCTATGGCGATAAACTCGTCTATATGATATTGTAATGTCTGAGGAGAATGAACTTTACAGGCTATGGTGAAATGTTTGGGCAGGATAGGAAACGGGTTGACCAAGATTTCGAATCCTCCGAAACCTGGCAGTGAGAACTGTTCGATAGGGCGGTTTGCCTTACATAAGAAACAGGGGCGGGAGGCAATGGAAACCGTATCGGTTTTGGCTTTGGTGGAGAGAATGCGTGCAGGATTGTGTTGTACGGAAAGAGTTTCATCCAAGGAGCGTGTTTGCACCATTTTCAGTGCCTGATGGTTTGTCTGTGCCAAACTCCATACGGATAGTTGTTGTTCGTAAAATTTGTCGAGAGTGAGTGGTGTACCGGATTTATGTTCCTGTTCCTTTTGTTGGGTACGGGCTTTTAGTTCAATACTTCGTATTTTGTCTTTGTAAAAGTTATTGGCATTGATTTTTTCTATACTGAGTGCGGCGTCTGAATTCCCTTCCCAACGGCGGCAAAGGTATAGCACGTCATAAATGCGTTCTATCTTGTATCGGCGGGAAATGGCCAGAGCTACGGCATAGTCTTCTCCATAGCAAGTGTTCGGAAAAGAGATCTCTTTCGCGATAGGAGTGTAGAATGCGCGTGGGGCGCCTAATCCGTTGATGCGTAACGCATTGTTGGGACCGTTTTCCGGAGTCCATTCTTTGTGGTCGATTACTCCGGGAGGCAGCGTATTCAGGTGGAAGTCTGTCATGCGGTAAGATCCGATGACCATTGCACATTTTTTTTCTTTAAAGACAGACAGAATGCGTTGAATGACATGATTGTCACTATAGAGGTCATCGCTGTCCAACTGGATGGCTACGTTTTTGCAGTCGGGGTGGTTGATTGCCAGATTCCAGCAACCACCTATGCCTAAATCATCCTGTTGGGGGAGAATGTGCCGTACACGGGAATCTTTTGCTGCATATCTGTCGATGATTTCACCGGTCCCGTCGGTAGAATGGTTGTCGACAACCAGTATATTGAATGCTTCATTACATTCTTGTGTTAGGACGGACTGGATGGCATCTCCGATGGTATGAGCCCGATTGCGGACCGGGATGATGACAGAAGCGCCTCTCAGGGGATGGTGGGGTAAGTAGCGGTCGATATATTCGAAACGGTTGGGAGGAAGGTAGGCATTCACTTCTTTCAGATATTCCGTGCATACTTTTTCCATCTCTATTTGTACGTCCCTGTTTTTGGGGTTGACATAGTCAAATTGTTTTTCTCCGGATAACCGGGAGTCCTGTTCTTCCTGGGTATATAAGAATTCATTGATATGTTCCGGTAAGTTTCCGCTTTTCCTGCTTATAAACAGGCGCATGTAGTATAAGGCCGCATATTGCAACGGAGGCATTTTAGATGCGACACCCTTGAATGTGTCTGCTTTGAACAGAAACAGGGAGCCGAAGTCGAAATCGTCACGAAGACTTCCCGATTGGCAATCAATGACTGGATGAGGAAGTCGTTCCCCGTTTTGTATTTGATAAAAGTCGCTGTATACCATTGCGGATTGCGTGTCAGTTGCTACTTGAACAAAACGTTTGATAGCTTGATATCCCGGTGAAAATGGAGTGAACCGGGTATAAAGCAAAAGATGGGAAGTCTTGACAGAACGGGCTATTTTGCGAAGACCTTGGGTGGAACAAATAGAGTCGATGTGCAAGAAAGGGCACGTTGCGTGTGACTGTTTCTCTTGTTCTGTAGTCGTAAGCAATATGATTTGATGAACTATATCTTCTTTTTGTACCGTTTTAATCATGCTCTCCGTGAGCTCCGGGCCTATGTAAGGCAAGAAACAAGTGACACTTGGCGTAGTCTGTCGGGTAGATTCTGCCTTTTCGTAAGAAGAGGAATCCTTTCGTCCGAAAAGGTGGGGCGATTGGGTAAAAATATTATTCTTATGGTTCATTTTGTAGCGGTGTGAATCCTAAAATTTAGTATAATGCTTGCAAATATAACTATTATACAGAGGAAATCTGCGATAGTTTCACTTTTTTCTTTAACTTTGCGTGATAAATCTTTTTTTAGTAGATGACAAAAATAAAAAGTCTATTGTTAAACATCTAATTATTAATAGATTATATTTGTAAAAATCC
>CANQSM010000094.1 GCA_947626525.1 uncultured Phocaeicola sp.
TTTAAGCAAATTAACTCTTATTGTCGAAGTCCTTTTCTGTTGTGAGGAGATATAACATTTTTTCATATAGACATATTATAGTTGTAGCAAATCATTTCATGTAGCTTATAGATAAAGTTTGTACCCTTATTGGTTCATAATTTACTTAATGCATTAACTTTCAAGAATACTAAATAATTCCCCGAATTCCTTTGCGGTTTTGATCTCATTCCGAGCGGCCATCGACAAAGTATAAAAATGGCTGCCGTTTGTTAAGTTTTTGTTAAATCTTCATCTTAAACCAACCTTTTTCTTTCTCTCTTAGCTTCTCCCAAAAACGGCTTTTTCACCCTGTTTCTTACAGCGATGATTTTGTACCGATATTTTCTTATATCACTGATAATCAGATATAAATACTCTCTCATATGTATTCCACATGAACAGTGTGGTACGTCAGCTGCTGGAACAGAATACGGATGTGGTCATGGTGGATACGGGTGATTCATACGAAGGAATATGCGGATATTACAAGGGTATATACATAGCCTACTCGAAGGAGAAGCCCATTTCCATGAATCCGTTCAAGGTTACTAAGGAGGAATATGAGCTTAATTTCGGTGAGAAGAAGAACTTCCTCAAATCGCTGATATTCCTGATATTCAAGGGTAACGCATTTCCAACAAAGATTGAGGACATGCTGATAAACCAGAGCATCGTGGAATATTACGAGGCCTATTTCAATCCGTTTGAAGGATTCAGCGACAGTGAGCGTGAGGCACTAAGGCAGAAACTGCTGGTCGCCGCCAAGATGGAGGATGACTATGAACAGTTCACGCACAGCATGGAGGACATCGACAGGCAGATAAACACGGAAGAGGTTCAGGAGAAGGCTGAAAGCCGTGCCCTGCTGCTGCCTTCCGAAGTACGCCGTCTGAAGCTTATCCGACAGTGCCGCTCACTGACTGCTCTGATAAATGATGAAGCGGCCACAGAATCGGAAAAGGAACGTGCACTTGCCATCATAGAAAAATATAAAAGGGAACTTTATAACAATTCCATGCTGATTAAGATAGACAGGCAGATTGACCACATGGAGGAACAGAAGCGCAGGCTGAAGGTTCAGGAACTATCGTTCAATTCCTATTACGAGTTTGCCCTGGAGCGCATTCCGCAGATTACACAGCTGGAGAAAATCAGTTTCAATATACATGACTTTGCGGCTATACTGAAACAGTTCTACCGTGGCGGCGAGCTGGAGATAACGTTGAACTCCGACCTGGACATTAACCTGTTTGACGAGCGTTTCATTGTGTTCGAAATAGATAAAATAAAGGATGATCCGGTGCTTTTCCCGATTGTGGTGCTGATTATCATGGACGTGTTCCTGCAGAAGATGCGTATCAAAAAGGGACGGAAGGCTCTTATCATTGAAGAGGCATGGAAGGCAATTGCTTCACCTACCATGGCAGAATATATAAAGTATTTGTATAAGACCGTCCGAAAGTTCCACGGAATAGCCGGTGTGGTTACTCAGGAGCTTAATGACGTGATTGATTCCCCTATTGTGAAGGAGGCCATCATCAACAACTCAGATGTGAAGATTCTGCTTGACCAGACCAAGTTCAAGGACAGGTATGAGGATATTGCAGCCATTCTGGGACTCACTGACATACAGCGTCAGCAGATATTCACCATCAATGCGCTGAACAACCATGAGGGAAGAAGCTACTTCAAGGAAGTGTGGATTTGCCGGGGACAGCACTCGGATGTGTACGGTGTGGAGGAAGCACCGGAATGCTACTGGGCATACACTACAGAACGTACCGAAAAGGAGGCACTGAAGATTTATCTTGCCCGGTACGGTACGCTGCAGGAGGCCATCACCCGTATCGAGGAAGACCGCAAGGCGGATGGAGGGCTTCTGTATCTGGAGTTTGCAAGAAAAGTCAACCAACATCAAAAAGTTATGTCACTATGGTAAAATTCAGATTCATGCTGATTGCGATACTGCTGGTATCGGCATCAGCCAATATGTCTGCTGCCTGGAGAATCGTATTCGACCGCAACTGTCTGAAGATTGTCATGGCCAATACCGCTTCACAGAAAGTTATCGAGGAACAGCACAACCAGCGTGTGGATACCATTGCCGCCAAGAAACAGAAAGTGGAACTCTATACGGTGAGTATGGCTACCATGAAGGAACTATACAAGCTGAGCATGGAGAACATATCCGGTTTCGGGACTGAAAGTCTTTATTATAAGGAAATAGGCCTGTGTGCTCTGGATATTCTGCGAAATGTTCCGGTACTTGTCAGCACGGTAAACAAGGCCAGATTTTCAAACAAGCTGCTCTGTCTGAACGAACTCGGCAACCTTGTAGCGGAAACACAGCAGCTGGTCGGCAACTTCGTCAATATCGTGAACAATGCAAAAATTCCCAATCCGTTGCAGGGACAGGCAACTGCCGAAAAAAAGGATGACGGCTACAACCTGCTGGACAGGCATGAAAGGCTGACACTGGCCAACAGCATCTATACTGACCTGAACAGGATACGCTACAAGGTGGAAGGAATGGTTCTGATGGCACAGTATGCCACTGCAAACGACCTCTTCTTTGCCATAGACCCGGAAGGATGGGCAAATGTGGTGACCATGAAGAATCATGTGGGAAATCTTGTACAGGACTGGAACGGCCTGGTTGCTTCAAATTATTAACCTTTAATATGTATGTGTCTGTCATGAAAATCAGGAATATAAGTATCATATCAGCCGGTATTATAATGCTGTTGCTGCCTGTAAAGGCTTCCGCTTTCATAATACCCAAAGACCTGCCGACCATCGAAGCACTCATTGCCCTGCACAAGGCCATAAAGAAGGACGAGGACAAGGCTCTGACAAGGGTGGCCACAAGCTATGGTGAGCAGTCGCTCATTGAGAAAGGTGCGGAAAAGTTCAATGATGTCCGGACCACTCTGGATACAAGGCTGAACAATGCCTATTCGTACCTGGTACTGGCCGGTGCCATTTCTTCAACGGCCAACTCACTGTATCAGCTGGTATCGGAATACAAGGACTTTACCGGTAATACTTTCAGCCATGTATCGAAGAAGCCTTTCGTGGCCTGGTATTATGCCGATGCCAACGTGGCAATATCAAGGGAGATACAGCACTGCTACAGACTGTATGCATCCGTGGCCGCTTCGGGTATAAACCTGATGAAGGCTTCCATGGATGAGAAGCTGAATCTGGTAATGACACTGAAGGCTTCCATCGACAGGGCAAGGTACATAATAGACAATGCTAATCTGTATTGTTTCCTTGTCACGGACTGCGGATGGAAGCCGGACTATATCTGGGAGATACTGAACTCCAATGTGAAGAATGAGATAGCTGAGCGTGTAATCAATAAATGGAATCAGGGATATGCAGGTTAGAAGAATATTTACAATAATCATGTGTCTGGCAGTATCATGTATCATATTTACATCCAATGCCCAAAGCATAGAAAGTGACAGTGAAAAGCAGAAGCAGTGGAAGTCTATGGAAAACGGTCCGTGGGATTTTGCTCCGGACTGGTATTACTTTTTCCTGCACAAGAAATACTCAGGTGCGGAAATGTACTGGAAATGGGACTGGTTCAATTCCGGATTCCGTGTCCGTTTCAAGGAACCAAAGTCTGATGTGAAGCGTATTATGCCGGTGCGTGTGACTGCCGAAGAGACGCAGAGGCAGAAAATCAAGAAAGTGGAGAGTGAGTGCAAATATATCGAGGAACTGTATAAGGAAGAACTGGCAAGGGAGGCTGACAGAAATGTTGATCTGATGTATGCCACCTACAGGGACGAGTTCAACCGTATGCAGGACTGTATCACGGACGGACTGCTCTACTGTATGCAGAAGAGTGACGGCAAGCTCCGCTATCAGGTGGACGAGCTGAGCCGCCAGAATGAAATACTCTGTGCGGATATAGCCTATATACACAAAACCGGTGTCGGCTATGGGCTGGAGAACGCCAAGCGGCAGAAGGCATACGAGGAAGCCAAATCCAGGATGGCAGAACTGGTCAACAGGACTGCACACCTTTGTGCCGTTGCCGCTACGCATTATTGAAAAACAAGTAAAAACAAATAACATTTTAAGATATGGATTTATTGTTTATTCCGCTGACAATAGGACTTCCGGCCATTGACGAAAGTCTGGAAAAGCTGCTGACGGCCATGGAGACATTTCCCAATGTGGCCGTTCTCGGTGATGCCGTTTCAATGGCAAAGGCTCTCGGTCTGTGCCTGGATCTGTGTGTCGGTTCATACGAATGCTGGATGATGATGCTCGGAAGGCGTGGTATGGATGTCATGAAGCTGTTGCGCATCATCGGCATTTCCCTGTGTATTTCATCCTCTTCATGGATATGCTCGGCTCTGCAGGTTCCGGGAAAGAGTCTGGAGTCCGCTACATGGGCTATGGCCAAGGCAAAGAACAAGGAAGTGGCGGCCTTCGAGCTGAAGGTGGCACAGAAACAGAGTGAATATCTCGACAGGCTGAGAACCGTGCAGGACTCCATAGCCACGGCAAAGCAGGTGGCCGAAATCGGTCAGGATGCTGCATGGTGGGACAAGCTGATATATAATGTGGAGAATCTGGGCTCGACCATCAACAACTACGCCCAGAGGGCTGCCGTGGCGGCTGAGACTAAGGTCAGTGAATGGATAAACGATGTCATACGTTTTGTCGGGGAACTGATTTTCCAGATGTCGTATTACGGGATGCTCGTGGCACAGAGGATTTTCATGGCCATCATGATGATATTCTGTCCGATCATGTTTGCCCTCTCGCTGGCACCGCCATGGAACTCGGCCTGGAGCCAGTGGATGTCCAAGTTCCTTTCCCTCTCATTATGGGGATTCGTGACCTATATGTGTATCTATTATATAGACTTCATCCTTCTTTATAACCTGCAGCAGGATCTGGTGGCATATGACCACCTGCTGCACGGCTCGGTAAATTCCTGGGAACAGATTGGTGCACTGGGACTGCAGGGAATAGGTTCCAACTGTATGTATGCCATGGGTATGCTCGTGGGTGCCTATATCATACGCTTCGTTCCTGAAGTGGCTTCATGGCTGATTCCGGGAGGTGTAAGTTCAGGCACGGGTTCCGTTGCCGGTTCGGCTGCAATGGGTATCACCACTACTGCAGGTGCCATGGCCGGAGGTGCGGCAGGTTCTGCCATGAGAGGAACAGGTTCGGCTGTCAGGTCATTAGTCAAATAACTTCAAATCTTTTTACAATATGCTTATTGAATCCCTTGCACAGAAAACCAGACTGGCCATGATGACGGTATTTGCGGTAATCGGAGGCTGCACCGTCATCTGTGCCTTTACAGTCTGGTGCTGCATTTCTCTGGTCAATGAAGAAAGGCAGCAGATTTATGTACTTGACGGAGACATTCCGTTTCTTGCCGAGCGTGCACGGCTGGAAGCCAACTTCACCATGGAGGCCAAGGCGCACATACAGCTGTTCCACCAGTATTTCTTCAACCTGCCGCCCGACAACGACTATATCAAATGGACGGTAGGGAAAGCAATGTATATGGCTGACGGGACCGCACTGAAACAAAAACAGGCCATGGACGAGAACGGTTTCTACTCTGACATCATTTCCTCTTCGGCTGTCTGCACCATCATGTGTGACTCCATTCAGTTTGACGAACATGAACGGAAGTTTACCTATTACGGTACGCAGCTTATCAAGCGCAGGACCAAGGACATCAGACGCTCGATGGTGACAACAGGTTACATCGAGTCCGTGCCGAGGACAAGGAACAATCCGCACGGTCTGCTCATTACCGGCTGGAGGACTCTTGAAAACAGGGATTTGGACTATTGATATACTGATATTATGAAATCATTCAGAAAAAAGATACAGGAAAGCCGTCTGAAAACGCATCTGCTTGTCAGGTCGTGGTTGCAGCCAAGGCTGGGTGCCATCGGAACAAGATACCGTCTGGCCGCAAGAATCAGACTGGTCAACAGATGGGCGGCTAAACATCCGAAAACGACATTCGCAGGTGTAGCGGGAACGCTGCTTCTGCTACTTGTAAGTACCGTAGCCATAGATTCCGGCAACGGAAAACAGAGTGAACCGGATGTCAGTTCGATTGCTGGTATGGAACCGGTGTTTCAGGGATTCCGTACCATCCAGGCAAACAAGGACATTCACCGCAGTGTATTGACGGACATGACGGTGAAGGGACAGTTACTGCGTCATGAACTGGACTCCATGATTGCCATACCTGTAAAGAGCCGTGAGGATTCCTTGCGGATCATCCTCAAATACCGGCAGCTGGAAAATATAGTCAAATCCATTAAAAACAATGATAACCCATGATTAAGATTAATTTCAAACAGCCCAAGTATATCTTTCCGCTGGTCATATTCGTTCCGCTGTGCGCACTGGTATACTTTGTGATGCAGATCTTCTCCGGTGGTGAGGAGACTGCCGGAACGGTAGCTACAGACCGTATCAACATGGAACTTCCCCAAGCTAATGCCGAGGAAGCCGGAGACAAGATGTATGAGATGTCCAGACGTTTCGGTGACGAGGATGCCTTCACAGCCGTAAGCGGTATCGGGGAGGAAGAACAGAAGAAGGAGGAACTGGAACACGGCTACAGCGAGGAAGAACTGAACCGTCTGGATGCTGCTGAAGCTGAAAGACAGCGACAGCAGAGGGAACTTGAAGAACTGGAGCGTTCCCTTGCAGAATCCAGAAAGCATATCAATGCATATGCCTACGGTAACGGTCCTTCGGGAAACAGTGAAACGGCTTCCGGCAGTACGGGATATTCCTCACAGGACGAGTTTGCACGTGACCTTGAAGAGATTCAGCGGAGGAGCTATGAACGGCAGAAGGCCATTGAAAGCGGACTGGGTATCAAAGACCCGGAAGCAGAGGAAGCGGAAAGAAAGCACAGGGCTGATTCCATAGCCAGAGTACGTCAGGAGGAAAGGGAACGCAACCGTCCGAGTCTGGTAATCAAATCCGATGATACCAATGCCGACAGGTTCAATACGGTTACTGCTCCGGATGAATTTGCCGAGAACAAGCTGATACGTGCCATGATTGATCAGACTACAAAGGCGCATGAGGGTACACGTCTGCGGTTCAAGCTTCTGGACGATGTGACGGTAAGCGGCACAAGACTGAAAAAGGGAACTTATCTCTATGGTACAGTGACAGGTTTCGGACAGCAGCGTGTCAGGGCTTCCATAACCAGTATTCTTATCGGCGACAGGTTCATCAAGGTCAAGCTTTCTGTATTTGACAATGACGGTATGGAAGGCTTCTATGTTCCTGAATCGGCTTTCAGAGATTTTATGAAGGATGCAGGTTCCAATACGGTACAGCAGAATATCAGTTTTGAATCGAGTGACGGTTACGGTACAGGTATTTCTACGGAGGCCATTGCTCTCCAGTCACTGCAGAACATGTATAACTCTGCAACTTCTGCCATATCTTCCAATATCAGAAAGAACAAGGCGAAAATCAAGTACAATACCATCGTTTATCTGATAAACTCGGAGGATGCACGCTGATATATCTGAATACAGCAAAGAAAATTATAGTAACATTTTAATATTTCAATATGAAAACCAGAATTATTCTGATAATATGCCTTATCACAGGCATAGCCGTACATCTGTCGGCCAACGAGAAGATATACATCAACCGGGAAGTGACCACGCACATTGTAATGCCGGAGAACATCAAAATGGTGGATATTTCCACTACTAAAATTATAGGCAACCAGTGTACAGACAATATCGTCCGCATCAAACCTTATCTGGAGAATGATTCCATATCGTCTGAAGGTTACAGCGAAAACGAACTGCTGGGTACACTCACCATTATCGGTGAGCGTCATATTGCCCAGTATGACATTCTCTATACCGAATCACCCCAATATGCTTCTACCATCTACAATGTATCCTACAATGAGACACAGTCCTATATCAATCCGGAGGTTTCCATGCCGATGGCCGAGATTGCACGATATGCCTGGGCTGTCTATGGAAGCAGAAGAAAGTTCAACCAGATTGTATCAAACAAAAACGGAATCAGGGCATACATCAACAATATCTATTCCATCGGTGACTATTTCTTTCTGGACTATACGCTGAAAAACAAAACAAGGATTGCATACGACATTGAAGAAATAAGGGTAAAACTTACTGACAAAAAGAAAACAAAGGCAACCAACTCACAGACCATAGAGCTTACTCCGGTATTCTCCATGAACAACACCCGTAAGTTCAGGAAGGATTACAGGAACGTGCTCGTACTTCCGAAGCTGACTTTCCCTGAAGAGAAGGTACTCCGTCTGGAGATTTCCGAAAACCAGATAAGCGGACGTGTAGTGGTACTCACCATCGAGTATGAGGACATTCTCAATGCGGACAGTTTCGACTCGGATATTCTGGACGGTGCAGACTATTACCCCTACTATTATATTGATCATTCCATAAAAAGATAGGCCATGAAGAAGATTCTGTTCATTCTGTTTTGCCTGGTTGCATTCATCGGTGCATCGGCACAGACCGGAAAGGTTTCCGTCAATGCCGGATTCCTTTTTCCAAGTACGCTGAATGCCACTTTGGGATATGAGTATCCGCTTTCATACGGAAATGCGGTTGAAGTATACGGTGAGGTCGGGAATCACTGGCAGAAACCTGTATGTCACAATTTCTGGAAAGGATATTTCTGGGATGGCGGTATGGTTTACAAGCATCGTCTGGCACGGTACAAGAACGGCATGATGCGCCTTCGTCTGGGGCCACAGTTCGGTGCAGTACAGAAGAAGTTCTTCTTCGGGCTGGAGGCCGGATTTGAATACAGCTATGTATTCCGCAGCGGACTGGAGTTCTCTGTCATACAGAAGAACAATGTGAACTTCCTGCATGGGGATACCTTCCGCAACGGTCTGCTGTTGGGTATAAAGATTCCTTTCTGACAATATAAATTTTACGGCGTATGGCATTTGAGGAGACAAGGGAACAGCAGCAGATGTACAACTATTTCAGGAGTTGCATCTATATATTTCTGATTATTGAAATCATCATGAACCTGCCTGTTACGGCAGACAACAGGGTTACGCAGTTTGTACTCGACCTGCTGGCACGCTTCAGGGTATTCAATTCCGTATCGGGATGCAAGGTGGCTGAACTGATATGCATCTGTATTGTCTGTATCGGCACAAAAGCAGAAAAGTCACTGAAATTCAATGTAAGGACAATGGTCATCTATCCGGTACTGGCCGGTCTGACACTTGTAGGGCTTTGTTTTGTATTCCATGGCATGAGTTTCGGGTTCAGCTGGCTGGGATTTCCGGCCAACCGTCTTCTGTATGCGGTGTGTTCGGTGGTGGGTACCATGCTGGTACATCAGGGACTGGACGGTATTGCCAAGTATTACAACTACAAGGTCGGTGAGGACCGTTTCAACTTTGAGAACGAATCGTTCCAGCAGTCGGAAACGCTGGTCAGCAATGATTACTCGGTGAACATTCCGATGATATACTACTGGAAGCAGAAGATGCGCAAGGGATGGATCAATATCATCAATCCGTTCCGTGGTACAATTGTGCTGGGTACACCCGGTTCGGGTAAGTCTTTCGGTATCATTGACCCGTTCATCAGGCAGCATTCAGCAAAGGGATTTGCCATGATGGTATATGATTTCAAGTATCCGACACTGGCCAAGACGCTTTTCTACCAGTACTGCAAGAACCGCAAGGCAGGCAAACTGCCTCAGAACTGCGGATTCCGTACCATCAACTTTACTGATGTGGAATACTCCAACCGCATCAATCCGATTCAGCGGAAATATATCCCGGATCTGGCTGCAGCTTCCGAAACAGCGGCTACTCTTTTGGCCTCACTCAACAAGGGAGGTGGAGAGAAGAAGGGCGGTTCGGAAGCCTTCTTCACCAACTCTGCGGAAAACTTCCTGGCTGCCATCATCTATTTCTTTGTAAACTTCCATCCGGTCGGATTCAGGAACGGCAGGAAACTGAAGCGTTTCATATCACTGGAGGGAAAGAAACTGGAGATTGTCATACGCAACTGGGATGACTTCAATGCCATCGACAAGGACGGCAATGTGGTGCTTGATTTCGTGGATGAGAACGGCAATGACGTATCGACTGACGAGGACCGTATGTTTGTTGACCTGAACGGATACAGCTATAAGGACAGGACAGGCAGGAAGATACTGATTCAGAGGTGTTGGTATGAGGACGAGCATGGCAATGAGGTGGAGCCGGACACTGTCACCGGCGAGTTCTCGGATATGCCGCATGTGCTTTCATTCTTGGGAAGGCCATACGACCAGGTATTCAATATCCTGATGCAGGATGACAGGATTGCTTCGCTGATGGCTCCTTTCAAGAGTGCTTATGAAAACAAGGCGAATGACCAGCTGGAAGGTATGGTCGGTACGCTTCGTGTGAACGCCGCACGTCTTGTGTCTCCGGAAGCATACTGGGTATTCACCGGGGATGATTTCGACCTGAAGATTTCTGACAAGGCTAATCCGAGCTATCTGGTAATAGCCAATGACCCAGAAAAGGAACAGGTTATCGGTTCTCTTAATGCACTGGTTCTGAACCGACCGATTACAAGGGTGAACTCAAAGGGTAACATCCCGGTGAGCATCATCGTGGACGAGCTTCCGACACTGTACTTTCACAAGATAGACCGTCTTATCGGTACGGCTCGTTCCAACAAAGTTGCCGTGACTTTAGGTTTCCAGGAGCTTCCTCAGCTGGAAGCTGACTACGGCAAGGTCGGAATGCAGAAGATTATCACCACCTGCGGTAATATCTTCATGGGTGCGGCACGTAACAAGGAGACGCTGGAGTGGGCACAGAATGATGTATTCGGAAAGGCAAAGCAGACTTCACGCTCCATTTCCATCAACGACCACAAGGTATCAACCACAATATCTGAGAAGATGGACTTTCTGGTTCCTGCAGCCAAGATTGCGGATATGGCTACCGGCTGGCTGGCTGGACAGGCGGCACGTGACTTTACGGCTACCGATGACAGTATGCTTGACCATTTTGACATCGAACAGTCGGAAGAGTTCAAGACCACAAAGTATTTCTGCAAGACACACTTTGACATGAAAAAGATTAAGGACGAGGAAAAACACTATGTGGCTCTACTCAAAATCTATGAGTTCAAGAATGACAAAGAGAAGGAAATCCTGCTGAACCGTAACTTCAAGCGTGTGAACCAGGAAGTGGAGGATATGGTAAAGGAACTTCTCGGTATCAGCTAAACATACAGCCTATGAATCTGACCTTAAAACCGGCATTTGGACTTAGCGGCAGTGCCCTGAAAGTCATTGCCATGATTTCCATGGTGATAGACCATATTGCTCTCTATCTGATGGAGCACGGTACCGTATTATACGAAACGATGCGCTGTATCGGGCGCATCGCTTTTCCTGTGTTTGCCTTCCTGATAGCAGAAGGATTTATCCATACAAGAAGCAGGTACAGATATTTCTTTATCCTGCTGGGCTTTGCCGTAATCAGTGAAATACCCTGGTATCTGCTGAATGGTGCTGACGGGACACATAACGTAATGTTTACACTTGCTTTGGGAGTGGCCACACTTATGATTCTTGAATATCTTCTGCAGCGTAATCTGGTACTTGGATTTCTTTGGACACTTGGCATGGCCGGACTCGCTTTCTGGCTTGGAGTGGATTATGAGTGGAGAGGGATTCTTGTTATTGTTATATTTTATCTTTTTAATGTATATGGACACTCTTTCCCATATAGTAGAGGTATGCAATTTTTTTGCACATATGCTTTAATGATGCATTATGGGATGATTGGTGCTGTGATGGCCTGTATAGTTCTTTATCTTTATAATGGGAAAAGAGGATTTGTACAGGGGAACATAACCAAATATGAATTTTATGCTTTTTACCCTGTACATTTATTCTTATTTCGCATCTTTATATAAATTATTTACCAAACAATTATAAATTAGTCTTTTTAAATTATGGACAATATGGTTCGCCCAATTTAAATACAACATAGTGCATACCATACATATTATCATTTAAATTTTCTTTTTTAAGAGTTATACAATCAATATTAAATATATATTGTTTTGTCTCATTAAATAATTTAAGGACTTTATACTCTTTCATTTTATTATCATTATAATTCAATAAGGTCTTTAAGTCTGTTGAGAGTCCAAATGTAAGTTCATCCCCTTTTTTATAATCCCCCCAATTACTATAATGTTTATCCATAAATGTATTACAAATAGGTAGACAAATTATCTCATTCTGAGAATATGGACGAAGGTTTTCTTTTACTGTACAATTAAGTAACATATCATTATCCATTTCTACTTCAAAAAGATTAAGTTTTCCTTTTATGTTTTTAATTGGTTCTTTAAATAGGGATATTCAGAATTTAGTCAACTAATTATTTGCCAATATGATAGATATTTTGTAACTTTACAAAGAACCC
>CANQSM010000095.1 GCA_947626525.1 uncultured Phocaeicola sp.
TGATACTATTAGGTTCATAGTGACAGTCGCTATTGATGTATATAAAATTTAATACCTGTAGTTTGCCGAATGCTTACCTCTCAAATGAGAAAGCCTTTTTATCATTCTACTATTTTTTCTTATATAAACCAACGAACATAGCAGAAATCCTGACGATGAGGAAGGTCCGCATTCTTCGGGAACATACGATACATCACCTTAAAGCTTCCCGCATTATCAACGGAATGAACTCCTTGGAAAGTATACAAATTACCCTCTTTTTTAATTACATTTAGAGGTTCTATCGAATATATATGCTCCTTACCATCCGCATCTGTATAGATGGTTACCAATTCTATACCCACAGCATCATCCAAACCTTTTTCATCTACAACATAAGTAATGGTATATTCCTTACCACTCTCGATATTGGCTTTTTGAAGTTCTTCCGGTTTATTAAATGATACAATTTCTATTGCATCCCAACGTTCTGCCACTGTTTCTTTCCAAGCAGCAATTTCCTTTGCTTTGGCATAATCATTAGCTGCCAACATTTTAAAACGGGCAGCCTCTTTACAATAGAATTTATTATAATAATCATCAAGCTGACGTTTCATAGTATAATGGGGAGCAATCTGAGCAATTGAATTTTTGATGGTTTTAATCCATCCTTCAGAATATCCCTTTTCATTCCGTGCATAATAAAGAGGTAAAATCTCAGTTTCAAGCAAATTATATATGGTAGCAGCATCCAACTGATCCTGTTGATCCTGATTCTGATAAGTCCGTTTCTCAGTCAAAGCCCATCCGGCACCTTCACGATACCCTTCCAACCACCAGCCATCAAGAACAGAGAAATTAACTACGCCATTCATTAATGCTTTTTCACCAGACGTTCCAGAAGCTTCCAAGGGACGTGTAGGTGTATTCAACCATATATCCACACCGGAAACCAGACGACGAGCCAATCGCATATCATAATTTTCCAAGAAAATGATTTTTCCCAAAAATTCCGGACGACGAGAAATCTCAATAATACGCTTTATTAAACCTTGACCAGCTCCATCATGCGGATGTGCCTTTCCTGTATATAAGAACTGTACAGGACGATCCGGATTATTTACAATCTTCGCCAAACGATCTAAATCGGTGAATAACAAATGCGCACGTTTATAAGTAGCAAAACGGCGACCAAATCCAATCAACAATGCATTCGGATTGATTTTTTCCATCAAAGATACAATACGTGCCGGATCTCCCTGCTGCTTCAGCCAATCTTCTCTGAAAGATTGACGTATGTAATCAATCAATTTTGTTTTCAATCCTTGGCGAGTTGCCCAAATTTCTTCATCTGGTACATTATAGATAGACTCCCAAATTTTTTCATTCGACTGATCCTTTAAAAATGACGAATCGAAATATTTATTATACAGTCTCTTCCACTCTGTTGCACTCCATGTAGGAAAATGTACTCCGTTTGTCACATAGCCAACATGACTTTCTTCCGGGAAATATCCTTTCCAAATACCGGAAAACATCTCTTGAGAAACTTTACCATGTAACCAACTCACGCCATTAACTTCCTGGCAAGTATTACAAGCAAATGTAGACATGCAGAAACGTTCACTCGTATCTCCGGGATTCATACGCCCCATATCCATTAAGTCTCCCCAACTAATGCCTAACATTTGCGGGTACCCTCCCATATATTTCCCAAACAAACCTTCATCAAAATAGTCATGACCAGCCGGAACCGGAGTATGAACCGTATAAATAGACGAAGCACGTACCAACTCCATAGCCTGATTAAAATTCAGCCCTTCCTTCACATAATCGCACAAACGCTGAAGATTGCACAACGCTGCATGTCCTTCATTACAATGATAGATATCTTTTTTAATACCTAAAGCCTTCAAAGTGAGGATTCCACCAATACCTAACAGAATTTCCTGCTTCAAACGGTTCTCCCAATCCCCACCATACAACTGATAAGTAATAGGACGATCGAATTCACTATTCATCTCATTGTCTGTATCCATTAAATACAAAGATACACGTCCTACATTGACACGCCAGATATAAGCATGAACATGATAATTCATATAAGGAACATCCACAACCAAAGGCTTACCTTCTGCATTCAATACACATTCTAATGGAAGACTACCAAAATTTTGAGCTTCGTAATTAGCAATTTGCTGTCCGTCCATCGAAAGAGTCTGCGTAAAATATCCATAACGATATAAGAAACCAATGGCACACATATCCACATTACTATCTGAGGCTTCTTTCAAGTAATCACCAGCCAATACGCCCAAACCTCCGGAATAAATCTTCAGTACATGGTTCAACCCGTACTCCATACAAAAATAGGCTACAGAAGGACGAGTGGTATCCGGCTTCACATCCATATACTCTCTGAACTTGGCATATACCTCGTTCATCTTTTTAATGATAACTTTATCTTTAACTAACGCTTCCAGTTTATCATAACTCAAAAGTTCTAATAGACGCACCGGATTTTGACCGGATTTAGTCCACAGTTCCGAATCTATGCTTTTAAATAAATCTGTAGCTTCATGATTCCACGCCCACCAGATATTATGCGCTAATTCTTCTAGTTGTTTTAATTCTTCAGGAATTCTAGAACGAACTATAACTTCCTTCCAATTAGGAGTATTCACATTACTTACTTTTATTTTCATACGTATCTCTCAAGTTATTTTATTTTAAATTCTTATTCTTTATTCAATAAACGTTTCTGCGCGTGACGCAGAGCAATATCATACGCCTCATAATAATAGGCAATAAAATATTTCCATAACGCTTTCTCTGCAACAGCTCCGGCCTTTTGCCTGATCAACTTGATTTTTCTTGGAGTATAACCAGACAAATCAGATATGGTATCTTTTATTACATCTGCCACTTCCGAATAATTGTAATCAGAACGGTGAATGACCTTTACTCCATCCTCCAATTGGCTATATCCACCTTTCAGCGAATTCACCCACAAGCCGAAACCCGACAAATCTGTTGTGATAGTCGGAACATGAAAGGCTATACTTTCTAATGGAGTATATCCCCATGGTTCATAATAAGAAGGATAAACACTCAAATCATTACCTAAAATCAAATCATAATAAGACATATTGAGTATACCGTCCTGACCAGTCAGGTAACAAGGAACAAAAATGATTTTTACTCTATCCTCTTTTGCATTGGACATTCCTAAATATTTAAGCATATCCAATATCTGATCGTGACTCATATTATGCAACCAATGTGTAATAAAAGGACAAGGTAAAGGGTTATCATATGATTGACCACTTCGAAGACGTTCCGCTAAATCTTCACGAGGGCTTCCTACCCATCCCGGTACATTCACAAAAGCCAAAACATTTTTTTTCAGATTTTTGTCCCTTCCTAAGCGGTTTATAGCCTCCAAGTACACATCTATCCCTTTGTTTTTAAATTCGTACCGTCCGCTTGTCGCTATAATCAACGTATCATCCCCCATCTGAGTCCCCAGCAGTACATTGGCTACATTAAGCAATATCTTCCGAGCTTTCTTGCGTTTGCTGGTATATACAGCGCCTTTGGGCACAAAACCATCTTCAAAACCATTCATCAACACTACGTCCGCAGTCTTATCCAACAACTCTTTGCACTCATTATTGGTAATCTCACTGACTGTCGTAAAACAATCAACGTAATGTGCGGTCTGTTTCTCTATGGAATGCTTCGACTGCATATTCAACTCCAGAGCCATCTGATCCCCATTATAAGCAAATAGATAATCATATAAGGGCTTATTATTTCCGGCAATAGAACGACCTATGGAAGTTGCATGAGTTGTAAAGATAGTAGCTATCTGCGGCACGGCCTTCTGAAGATAAAGAGCACCCAGCCCCGTCATCCATTCATGGGCCTGATAAACAACTTTATCTTCTGTAGTAATGCAATAGTGATAAAAACTCTCTACAACCTTAGCCGCCGCATAAGAAAACATGGAAGCTTCATCATAATCACCGTAAGCATGCAACGAATCTACCTGAAAATCAAGCCATGTCTGTGTATAGATATCATTCTTAATACGATAAAACGGTTGAAAGTCAACTAAAAAAGCAACAGGATTTCCTGGAATGTCCCAACGCCCCGCTCTTACCTGTAAACCATCTTTTTCTCGAGCATACTGAAGCCAATTGGCATACAAATTCTTATCTTCCACAAACAAAGGATTTTCCTTTCCTTCCCACACATCAGGACCTATAAAAATCAAGCGGTCCTCAAATCTTTCCTGCAGTGTCTTCGCACAAGCAGAAAGTACAGTGTAAATGCCTCCAATCTTATTGCAAACTTCCCAGCTTGATTCAAAAACGTAATCTGGAATTATATATTCTTTTACCATGTAGAATTCAAAAAATTATGGCTGCAAAAGTACAAAGTTAAAATGAATAATGAAAGGAATTAACATACTTATTCAAGAAAAATATTTAATTCACATCTAAATTAGAAAAAAAAAGAAAGCTGGCGAAAATATGATTTCGCCAGCTTATTATAATTCCTTACCCAGCCTATTATGCAACAATTGCCGACCCCATCAAGAAAGTGGCAGCTAACGCAACGATGGCATACAACTCAGGGAATACTGCCAAAATAAGAGTATTTCCGAAAACATTATAACCTTGTCCTATAGCAGCAATACCATTTGCACAAACCTGTCCTTGACGGATAGCCGAAAACAAAGCCACTAATCCCAATGCAATGCCTGAACCCAAAACAGCCACAGATTGAATTCCTGTAATATCCGGAGTCAAGACATTAAAAATACTTTGGAACATAAAATATCCTGCAAAACCATACAATCCCTGTGTTCCGGGAAGAGCGGTCAATACTAGAAAGTTACCAAATGCACTGTCATTTTTCTTTAAAGCACCAATCGCTGCATTACCAGCAATCGTCACACCATACGCACTGCCTATACCAGACAATCCTACCATAACTGCAATGCCAACATAGGCAATCAATAAATTCATTTCCATAGTTTTATTCTCTTTATTTATTAATTCTTAAATGGTTTATACTCTTTTCCACCACCTTCGTAACCTGAATTCTTGAAAAATTCAACGAAAGTCAAACGCATGGGATGAACCATGGCTCCCAATACATTCATAAACATATTTATAGAATGGCCTATAAGGAAAATCAAGACCATCACAATAGGTCCGAATATGGCATGATCCGGACTCATTCCCACAGCCAAACTATTAAATACACTTGCTAATATACCTCCGGACAATCCTAAAGCGAACAAACGGACATACGAAAGTATATCACCCAATAAGCCGGTTGCCATATTGTATGAATCCCATAAGCCCAAACCTATATTAACAAAAATATTTTTACCCGGACTATTAAACAAGAATATCATTACAGCAGCCACTGCCATCACAATCAGATGTACAGTTCCTCCCATAGGCATAACCGATGGAAGCATATATGCCAACGCCATACTTACCAGCAAGACAATCCATCCCACCGTAGCAATTGCATACTTAAAACCGAATTGTATAGTCTGATTGGCAACTTTCAAGATCATACCGAAAACAATCTGTACGGCTCCCAATATCAACGAGAGATTAAACATCCATTGGTTATCAAGATACAACAAATCACGCATATTATTAAAAAATGGAATATCATTTCCGTATATATTGAAACCAAAAAATGTCCCTGTCAACAAACCACAGAAAAAGGTAGATACTCCCAATATCTGTACTAAAGTCAATACAGGTTTCATAGACGCACTGATATTTTTAGCCAACATTCTGTAAAGCGCTACAGCCAATACCATAAACAGCCCATATCCGGAATCGCCTAGGCAAAGGCCAAAAAAGACCATAAAGAAAGGCGCAAAAAACGGAGTCAGATCTATTTCATTGTATTTGGGTAACATGTATAACTTACATATAGGCTCAAACAAACGGAAGAAGCCCTTATTGCTTAACTGAATAGGTACATTATCATCCGGAGTAGGAGCTGTCAGCTCAAAATAAGCATTTTCCTTATCCAAATACTCTGTAACAGAAGATACCATACCTGCCGGTACCCACCCTTGCAACAGCATCAGCTTATTCTCCACATACTGTTCCGTATTCAAGACGACTTTAGAAAACTCTATATTTGAAGAAAGCTCTTTTTGTAAAGCCTGCATTGACAAATAATTGGCATTACCTACACGATGCAACTCTTCTTCAATCTTATAAATCTGATGTTCAACAGATTCAATATTATTCTTTAATGCACTTAATGAAGTAGCAGGCATCTTGACTGTTTCCACGTCTATATCCGGTTGCACTTCCTTATGGGTAACTGTCAGAAAATAAATCTTGGAACCGGCTTTATTTATCTGCACGGCATGATAATCCTCTATCCACTCTTCCTTAAATTGTTTCTCCGAACAGATATAAAAATTGATCTGATAACCAGCCTCACGCAATTTTGTAATATTTTGAGGATCAAAATCACCCCAAAGCTCCAATGCTTCCGCTTCTTTTTTCAGTGACTGCAACTGCCGCGTCAATTTCATTTTCTCGGCCGACAACAGGTCCATCTCCTCCAATGCATCCCGTCCACGCCCGGTATCTGCCAATCCATCACCCGCTATGCTGTCCTCATAATTAATCTGCTTCAAAGTCGCCTTTAAATGTCCCAAAAGCTTGAGGTTCTCCTGCAATCCCGCATCTTCCACCGTTCCTTTTTGCTTTTCCTCAATATGCACGACCCCCAAATCACGCAAGTGCTCCAGAAACGATTCATAATCCTTATAATATACAAGGAAAGTCAACTTCTTCATCTTTGTAATCATGCTTCTGCCTCCTTTCTTTTCTCCTGTATAGATTTCAATATTTTTTGAGAAGACTTGGAAAGGTTTTCCTCATCTTCCATAAATCGTTTTATCTTACGCAACGCATCCTGATAGCCCGGTATCTGTACCTTCTCAAAAAGATTTACTTTCTGAGTAGTCTTTTTACGCGCATGTTCCAACAAGTTTAACTTCGCTTCGGTAAATTCCCGTTCAATAGCTGTCTGGGCAAGTCCTTTCAGCAATTCTATTCCGTCATAATACCACTTCGGACTATTGAACAGACTAAAAGGTCGAATTTCCAAATCAATATTCTCCAACATAGGCACTCGTACCCCGGCAATTTTTTTCACCCCTAAATGTACATCACTCACTTTTATCAGAGAAGCGTCAAACTCATTCCATAAAGCAAACATGGCCTCATAAGCCTGAATTTGTTTTTCAAGCTTTTCTTCCAACTCCGCAACCTCCGCTTTACTTTTCTTGACTTCCATACGCAAAGCGCTTTCCTTATTTTTTATAATAGGAAGCGTCCGCACACGCACTTTCAATTGCTTCTCTAGTTGCTGGAGCGAAGTCTTATTATATTGAAACTTGATAGCCATTTCAATTCACTTTAATTATTTCACCCAGAATTCGTCTACCAATTCTTTCTTGATATTTACCTCTTCCGGACGGAAATATTTGCTGAACAGTCCCCATGTCACATCCAGCATTTCCGTAGTATCCAAATTAACGTCAATGGCCAGCAACCGGTTGGCATAATCTTTCGCAAAAGCCAATGTACGCTCATCATAATTTGTCAAATCAAAACCATTTTCCATTTTAGTCTTTGCATTGGCAGCATCGGCATACAAACGGACGGCTGCATTCATTACCTGAGGATGATCCCTACGGGTTTTTTTACCGCTCACCAACTGTTTTAAACGGGACAAAGAACGGAAAGGATCGACAATGACCTTACCAATATCACTGTCACGACGCAAGAACAACTGTCCTTCCGTAATGTACCCGGTATTATCAGGCACTGCATGAGTTATATCTCCACCCGAAAGAGTCGTTACCGCAATAATGGTGATGGATCCACCCGCCGGAAACTGCACCGCTTTCTCATAAATCTTAGCCAAATCCGAATATAAAGATCCCGGCATAGAATCTTTCGAAGGAATCTGGTCCATACGATTCGATACAATCGCCAACGCATCGGCATAAGAAGTCATATCGGTCAATAATACCAGCACTTTCTCATTCTTTTCTACAGCAAAATATTCTGCTGCCGTCAGGGCCATATCCGGAATCAATAAACGTTCAACAGGAGGGTCTTCCGTTGTATTCATAAAACTTACGATACGGTCTAACGCTCCTGCATTAGAAAATACATTTTTAAAATAGAGGTAATCGTCATTCGTCATACCCATACCTCCCAATATGATTTTATCGGTCTTAGCTTTTAGTGCCACATTAGCCATGACTTGATTGAACGGTTGGTCAGGATCAGCAAAAAAAGGAATTTTCTGTCCGGAAACCAACGTATTGTTCAAATCAATGCCCGCAATACCTGTAGCGATCAATTCTGAAGGTTGTTTACGGCGAACCGGATTTACCGAAGGACCGCCAATCTCTACTTCCGTTCCCTCAATCTCCGGACCTCCGTCAATCGGATCACCAAAGGCATTGAAGAAACGTCCGGCCAATTGCTCACTCACTTTTAAAGTCGGTGCCTTTCCCAAGAAAACCACTTCCGCATTCGTCGGGATACCTTCCGTACCCTCAAACACCTGCAAGGTCACATCCTCCCCGGCAATCTTCACCACCTGTGCCAGTTTGCCGTTTACTGTAGCCAATTCATCATAACCTACCCCTGTCGCTTTCAAAGAACAGGTAGCTTTCGTTATCTGGCTGATTTTCGTATATATCTTTTGAAACGCTTTTGTTGCCATATCTTTACCATTATAATTTATTCACTACATTTCTTCTCCGCAACCAATTCATCCAGCTGCTTTTTATATGCTTCATACTCCTTGGACTTATAAGCAGAATAATTCATCTGCTTACATACATTAATCATCTTCTTAAAATAATCCATCACATCCAAGAAGTTTTCAAAAGAAAATTCCGTATGGCAAATATCAATTACTGTATTCAAAATCTCTTCTTGTCGTTCCATTGGAGTGACAGAATCAATTTCATCAAAAGCATCCTGCTGTAAAATGACAAAATCAATCAATTCCGATTTCCAGAAAATGACATGATATTCAACCGGCACACCATCATCACCTAATATATTGATTTGTTCTGCGATTTCCTTACCGCGAAGCAAACGCGTCTTCACCTCGTTTACCTTTGCAATCCATTCCCCGTTTATCCGTTTGGTAATATAATCTTCAAATTCAGGATATTCCAAATATTTAGAATACGAATCTATCGGGTTTACGGCCGGATATCGCTTTTTATCAGCCCTTTCCTGCTCCAGCGCATAAAAACAGCGGGCAACCTTCTTTGTATTCTCTGTAACAGGCTCTTTCAAGTTACCGCCAGCAGGAGACACTGTACCGATAAATGTAATGGAACCATGTTCACCATTATACAATTTCACATAACCTGCCCGTCCATAGAAGTTCGAAATAATGGCCGAAATATCCATAGGGAAAGCATCCGGACCAGGCAGTTCCTCCATACGGTTTGACATTTCACGTAAAGCCTGGGCCCACCGGGAAGTAGAATCGGCCATCAACAAAACTTTCAGTCCCATCGAACGATAATATTCCGCCATCGTCATGGCTGTATAGACGGAAGCTTCACGCGCAGCTACCGGCATATTCGAAGTATTAGCTATAATAATCGTACGTTCCATCAGTTTCCTGCCTGTATGCGGATCGATCAGTTCCGGGAATTCCGTAAAGATTTCAACCACTTCATTAGCACGCTCACCACAAGCCGCGATGATCACAATGTCTGCTTCTGCCTGCTTTGAAATGGCATGTTGCAAAACGGTTTTACCCGTACCAAACGGACCGGGAATAAACCCCGTACCTCCTTCAACGATGGGATTAACAGTATCTATGACACGCACTCCCGTCTCCAGCAATTTGAAAGGCCGGGGCTTTTCCACATAATTCGTCATGGCTTTCTTTACCGGCCACTTCTGAATCATATTTACCTTCTTCTCCTGTCCGGCGTTATCCGCCAAAACAGCCACTGTATCTTCTATGGTATATTCCCCTTCAGCAACTATGGACTTCACCGTATAAGTACCCTCCAGTTGGAATGGAACCATAATTTTCAGCGGCTGAAAGTTTTCATCCACTTCTCCTAACCAAGCAGCGGCTTTCACCTGGTCACCGACTTTTACCAACGGCTTAAAATGCCATTTGGCCTCTTTATCCAAAGGATAAGTATATTCGCCACGTTTTAAGAATACGCCCGTCATCTTATCCAAATCATTTTGCAAGCCATCATAGTTTCTCGACAGCATACCCGGTCCAAGAGTCACCTCAAGCATGTGTCCCGTAAACTCTGCTTCAGCACCTACTTTCAATCCCCGGGTACTTTCAAAAACCTGCACATAGGCCTGATTACCTATCACCTTAATAACCTCAGCCATCAAACGGTCACCCCCTATAGAAATATAACATATTTCATTCTGAGATACCGGACCGTCTACAACGAGGGTTACCATATTGGCAATTACGCCACTAACAGTTCCTTTTGTTATCATGTGTATATTTATTTATTTTCTAAACTCATCTGGTATACGTACATCATTTTTCAATGAATCAATAATCTTACGGAAAATCTCACTGCCTTTTTCTTTATCCAACGATATCCATCTTTCAATCATGGAAAGCTTTACAAGAAAGACAAACAGTTTCTCCACAGTAAAATAATTAAAGAACGAGGCATCCTCCATCCAGTTCCATTTCAAAAGATCAATTTTTCTTTCTTTTTCCACCAAATCCGTTAACTCAAAGATCCGATACACCTGATCGTAATAATCAAAAATACCCGGCAAACCAAAATCCCGAGCCGTTGATGTTTTTATCGCTTCACCTACTTCAGTAGATCCGACTATATAAGAAGGCAAATCCAATTTATATTTTCTTGCAGTCATCGCAGCCAGCAGATTATTCAAATTCAGATTGAATTCAAACCATTCCGAAACAAAACGATTCTTGCTCTGCATCGCATAATGATAATAATAAGCTGCTAAATAATCCTCAGGTAAAACAGGTTGAAGTTCCCCTGATTCCTTGTTTCTCAAAAACAAAGAAACAAACGAATAAAAATACGAAGGATATCTTTTATCCAGAATATCCCCTTCCGCAACAGCAGATACCAAAGCAGAAAGCTCATCCACTGAAAAATTTCCATACGGATTGGTCACCACAGCATCCTTATTCTTCAGCAGCTGCAGCAGACAGGCATTGTCAAATTGAAGATAAAAAAGGTCAATCACCTTCCTATCTTGTTCCGCAAGCTGAGGATATATACTTTCCTTAAAATCTGCAACAGAATAACTTAATTTACCATCATCTATAGACAAATCCGGCAAACCGGCCACTAAACAATAATAATTATTCATAGGCCTCTTTAAAAAAGCATTTCAACCAATTGAGGACGCAAAAAAGATTTAAAATAGTTTTCAAACTCCTCTTCCCCGAAATTCACTTTATAAGCCCCGTTAGCAGGAGAAATAGAAAACAACGCTTTCTGTCCGTTTACCTGTTCGATTGCCACTCCTTTGTCCAACAGCTCTTTGGCCTTTACCTGAAAATATGCTTTCAGGGATTCCGCATCAGAAGAAGAAATGACAATGTTCTCATTTGCGGACCATTGGGAAGCTAATGACAACAGGAAAGCATTCATCACCTCCTTGTCTTTCAACATATCCTGTACAGATGCATGAACTATTTTGTCCGTAATTAAATTGGCAACTTCCGATTTCAAGGCATTGACTGCCTGATTCGCGAAAAGCTTCAATTCCGACTTCGTATGTTCTTCCATCTCATCGGAAGACTTTTTCGCTGCTGTAAGAATTAAATCCGCCTCTTTTTTTGCGTTCTCAACAATCTGCAAAGCCTCATTTTGCGCATTTTTAACAAGTCGACGTGCTTCTTCATTGCCTTTCTCGACTCCTTCACGATAAATCTTATCGGTAAGTTCTTGAATCTTACTTTCCATGATGTCTATATATCAATTTAAGGTTATACATTTTATCCGGTCAAAGATACAAATTTGTTTTATCCAACCTATCATGTCCGGCACTTTTTTGACATCCTTAAAGAAAAAAAACTCCATAAGGGTAGTTACAGGAAGGAAAAAGGGAAGGCAGGGAGTCCGTCCGCCGTCCGGAGGATGCGGGAAAGGGGGGGGCGGTGCAGGGGAGAAAGGAAGAGGAGGAATGAAGGGGAACGGAGTACGCGGACACGCAAAAAAAAGAATCC
>CANQSM010000096.1 GCA_947626525.1 uncultured Phocaeicola sp.
ACTCATAATTAAAGTGTGTTTGTAAAGTTAATAATTTCTTTTTCCTTTACTTGACACACTTTAGTTTACAGTCTCCGGAATAGGAGCTGCCGACAATCTTCATCAGGGGATTGCGCCCGAGTACCCAAGCCGGAAACTTGCGGCTAACAATCTCGCTCTTCCCGTGTTGAGGCGGCACGAACAGCATCAGGCGGTCAGTGCCCAGCGTACCCTCTATCAGCTGCTGGCACTTCTCGGCGATAAGCGTGTGGAACCACTGGCGGCTATACGAGGGCATAGTGTAGTCGATAAACACAGGAAAACGCTTTGCCGCGCTTCTCTTGTGCAACTCATTCTCCAATTCAAGTTCTCGCATTGCCGTATCGTAGCTCATATTCGCCTATCAACTGTTCCTGCTTGACCGTATTCTATCAATCTCGGCTTGTATCTCCTCCTCCGTCATCTTCTCGGCAGGTATCAGCGGAGAGCCGTCCTTGCCCGTTACCTCGGTCTTGGTAGCTGCATACAGACCGAGCAACTTGCGCCGTTCCGCGAGTTGCTGGCGTATCTCCGCAATGTAACGGGGGTCTCCCAGTCCTACAACGTTCTCGGTGGTGTTCTCTCGCTTGACGGTCTGTATCTCTGTCTGCTCGCCGACGGGCTGCCCTTTGTCGTCTGTAACTGGGACGGGAATGCCCGTGCGCTTGTTGTACTCGCGCACCCAGTTCTCCTTGCTCTTGTCCCACTGCTCCCACAGCTCGCAGACAGCGTCGTCTATACGTTCCAGCTCCAATTGCAGACGCTGGTCAACGTCGTTGATGCGGAGGCTGCGCCACTCGTCGAGGAGGTCTTGAATGTCCCTCCAAATGGTACGTGTCGAACAGGTAGTGTTCATACGGGAGCGCACCTCGGCGGCAATCTTGCTTATGCTCCAGCCGCGCTTGTACAGGTCGGCTACTATCAGCATCCGCCCCTGCTTTACATGGTTTCGTCTTGATGTGTTGCTCATAATGTCCTCTCCTTGTTGTAGGTGTAGATGATATTGCCGTTCTCGTCCTTGCCCGACGGCTGCATGATGCCCTCGAACATCTTGTACGGACTTTGCCCAGCTTGCGGATTGTTCCACAGCCAGCGCATATATTCAGCCATGCTCATTCCGTAGAACTGCGCACGCTTCTCGGAACTGTTTGCGTTGAAGCCCACAGCCCTGCCCCAGTCGTACTGATGCAGGCTCTCGATGTCTGCCTTGATGTCGTCCCAGCGCACCGTACCTTTGTTCTTGGCTATCTGCAGAGCCTCGCAAAATTGTCCCTTTGAGTAGTTCCAGCCGGCAGGCAGACCGCAGCACGAACCGTTGCAACATAGCTCCTTGAAGTGAGCATCGGACACGTAGAAGCGCATTCCGAGTTCCTTGCAGAGGGCTTGCATATTGCGTATGAAAGGTGCTTTCACCTTGCGGTTGAGACGCAGGTAGCCTTGCGACACGCTGTACTTGATGTAGAACTGCATGAGGTCGAAGCCGCACAGTTCATTGAACACGGGCATCCATTCTTTGAGTGTCTGCGACCTCCGCTCCACGCAGAAGAATTCCGTCGAGAGAGCCGTTGCGCCTCTGTTTCCAGCCTCCCGTATCAGGTCGAGGTAGGTAGGTGTCGATACTCCGATGATGAACGGGCGCAGGCGCAATGTAGCACCTCCTGCATCAGCCTCGGCTATGCGCTCGATAGCCTCCAGCCTCGCAAGCGGCGAGGGAACACCGCGTTCTATGCGTCGGGCTTTATCCTCGTCGAGAGTGATGATTGAGAACTTGAAGTTCCAGTTCTTCTGTCCCCGTACCAGCTCCATATAGCGTTCGTCCTGCGTCCACCAAGTCGCTTTGGTAGAGAAGCATAGGGGATAGTCTATCTCCTTGAAGAAGCGCAGGAGTTCGAGCGTTACCCCGTTCTTCCGCTCGAATCCGTCGAACTGGTCCGAAAGACCGCCCCACTGCATCACTCTGCGTTGTTTGATGTATTCTGCGAACTGTCCTGCGTGCTCGTCGGGATGTAGGAACATCTGTTTGATTTTCTTCACGTTCACGGGGTTGACCTCCTTGGCGAGGTAGTGTTCCTTTGCGCCGCCGATACCGCGCTGATATTGGGAGAAGCAGTAGATGCAGCCGAACGAGCAGTTGCTGTACGTGTCGAACGTCATCGGCATAGAGCAGTCTGCTATCTCCGCAGTCCATCTTGGTGATTGATAATATGCCATAGTCGTATGTTATTTGATTGTTATCTCCATTTCGTAGTCGTTTCCCTTTACGTCAACTATCTTTGCTCCGAGGTGCAGCCAAAAGTTGTGAGCGTCTTCGTTCATTGGGGTGCGGAAAGTGAGTTTGTACAGCCCGTTTTGCTTCATGCGCGCGAGTAGGTCGAAAAGCACCTTGCGTCCCATTCCCGTACCTTGGTATTCCTTGCGAACGGCTATCTCTATAAGGCGGACGTGGTATCGGCAGCGGTTGGCGTAGTAGAACGCGACGGGCGTATCACCCTTGCTCCACACCTTGCTCCACACCTTGCTCCCAGTAATGTAGTCCAGTCTGCGGAAGTAGTTGTATGACTGCTTCGCAACCGAAGAGCCGCAGTTGTAGCAGATGTCCCTCACCGCTGCGTCGTTGTAATCACTTGTCGTCATGACAGTAGTCCTCCTTTCCTATTGCTTTCAGTACGGCTGTCAGCTCCTCCTCGATAGTTTTCTCAGCCGTATTGAATTGCAGAACCTTGACACCGATAGAATGCCATTTGCGAGCCGCTATCATAGCCTGCTTCTGCTTGGATATTATTTGGTGGAAATTACGTTTCCCAGAGCCGTATTTTCCGTTGCTTCGGCTCGTCAGGCGGTCGTAGATTGTCTTTGTGTCCGTCCAAAGGCTTACCAGCAGGTGGCGTTCAGCCTTGAACATAGCGTTGGTGAGGTTCAGCCCGAACGTGTTCATAAAGCTCCCCTCGCAGATGATGGTGTCGGCATTCCTCAATCCCTCCTCCACGACATCTGCGAGCCGCGATGTGCAACTTGCCCCGTTCTCGTTGGTAATGCGGTCAACCCCTCCGAAACGTGTTACGCCGTACTTGCCTGCGAGGCACACGCTACCCTCCGCGCAGTAGGTAACGTCGTTGGTAATGCGGTTTACTCCGCCGAAACGTTCTATGAGTGCCCATGCGAGAGCCGACTTGCCTACGGCATTTGTTCCGGTTATGAATATGCAGGTCTTCATTGCTTGTACTCGTTCAAAAATTGTTTGTCATACGTTTCAGCCCTGAACTGCCAAAGGGGAAGCCACGATACGCCTCCGCCAGCCCGTTTTCCAGTTGTGGACTGCAATTTCACTATCTCCCTGCGCATACGCTCGATATAGTATCCGACCCAGCGGCTTCCTCTCAATACGTGTTTCTTGTAGGCACAAAGGGTTGTTTCAATACTCCACAGCGTTTTGTGGCGTGGATTGATAGGTTGCTCCTGAATGCGGCTTACGATGTATCGCAGACCACTGTTCAGCACGGCAATGGTATCTTCCGGCAGGGTCTTGCCCGTGCGTCCCGTGTATGCTTCGTTCTCAAGCCCCAGCGCGAACACAAGACCGTTGCGGCTGCTTTCCGCCTCCCGTATGTCGAACTTCACTCCGACAGGTATGCCGCCGATGTTGTACAGAAGTTCTGAATAGAGGAACATCGTGAAACGACCGAATTGCTCCACGTTGAAGCGGTCGAGCAACAGGGTGTACCTGTCCGTCGGGGTACTTCCCTCCGCCAAGAGGTTGCGCAGCGCGTCGGCTTGCAGGTTGCTTCCTCCGCTCCACTTCCTGACGTGTTCCTGATAGCTCTCGAACACGCCCACGAACTGGTTCCGGCTACGCACCCAAGCTCGGTCGGTCTGAAAGATGAGTTTGGATCGGTTTGCCTCCCACCACCGTTGAAGCCTCCCGACGTCCACCGTCTGATAGTCCGGGAATTCGTTGTACATGAAGTAGGTCGTCGGGACGCAGTAGTTTGTCGAGAACAGGAAACACAGCCACAGCCGTTGCTCCTCGTTCAGCTCGTAGCGGTCGCATAGGTAGCGTATCGCCTCTATCTGAGGGTCGATGTCGAGCGCACGGCTGCTCTCCACATGGTAGCGTATGTATTCCGAAATTCTGTTCATAGCTCCATGACTTTGTACGGTTGAACCTGAATGCCCGAAGAGGTGTCTAATTTTGTGCGAGAGGCAATATCACGGGTCGAGGCAATAAAGTACCCAGCCTTGACCTTGAAAGCCCATAGAGGGCGTCTTTCGTTGCGCAGAGCGTACATATACGGCGAGCCGTCAGGATGCACACCGAGGACTATGCCTGCGAATGACGTTCCCGTCTCCCTGTCGATGCGCCGGAACGGTTCTCCCTCGCAACAGTCTCGCAGAACCAGTTCCCCGTCGTTCTCCGTGAGGAGAGAATATCCGCTGCGCGCCTCCATTTCCTCCTTTGTACCCATATCCACCGTGCCGTTGAAAACGAGCGCGACGTGTTTATGGTCGAACACGATAGGCTGGTTGTTCTCGGGGACGAGGTAGTCGCCGCTCGTGCAGTAGCGGTTGTGGAACATGATGCGGTCGGGGAGAGGGTCAGGTATTGCGCCCATTACGGCTGCATACGACACACTGCGGACGTATCGCAAGCAACCGCCCGTATCTATCCAAGCAGCCCCGAAAGCGTGAACGCCACGTATGCAGGACTGCTTGCACAGAGCCAAGAACTGCTCCCTTGACCCTACCTTGCCTGAAAATCCGACAACACCACACATAGCGGTCAGCCCTCCTCCGCAGGTACAGGCGGTATCAGCTCGTCGATGTTGTACACCACCTTGTCAACGTGAGCCAAACCAACGAGCTGGGCTATCTCCTCGGAGCGGTTCTTCGGGAATACGATGATGATACGCTCCATTGCTGTTTCGTTGCTGCCCTCAATCTTCGGCAGGTCGGCAGGGTCTATGTCCTCTCCCTGCAATTCGGCAGGAAGCCCAGACGGGTCGAACGTTTCCTCGTCCTCCACTCCATTGAGGTTTCCGGAGGGCGCAGGAGAGCTTCCGCTGAATGTCGTCTTTTCCGGCTGCCACACGTCCACGCCCCAGCTGCACAGGTCTTCCGCATCCCATTCGTTGGCGAGCTTGTCGAAGTCCCACTCGCCGAACGATGCATTGTCTGCAATGATGAACTCCCGTTTCTCCGCCTCCGAGAGCGAGGAAGCCTTGACAATTTGTAGGGTCGGCTTTTCGAGCCACGTCTGCCATGCGGCAAGCAACGCCTCCTTTTCAGCCTTGGAGAGCCGCTGGAAGTTCTTCGTGCCGGCGAGCGTCTTTGCGATGTCGTCGAGCGGCATCTGCGCAATGCGGCTGAAAGCCCGCAGACGCATGTTTCCGCCGAGAGCAATCATCTTCTCGTCCACCACTACTGGACGAATCTCTATCATCTTTGGGAACGAAAGCAGCCGTTCCACAAGCAGTTCCAGTTTCCGCTCCGTGATAGTACGGGGGTTTGCTGAGTTTACTTTCACCTGCGACAGCAGGACTTTTTCTGTTTTCATTTTGTAAGTATTTTGTGTTTAACAATTTACAATCATTCCCACGCCTTGTCCTGTTGATACTCACCGAATAGCCCGAAACGGCACATAGAGGCGTATATAGGGGTATCGAGGTGGTATGCTTTGCGCAGTTCTTCGGGGTTCATGGTCATTTGACCTTGCAGAAGTATGTTATCCGCCCTGTCCCTGATGAGCACTTCGACCTCCTGTTTTCCGATGCAGCAGGCGAGGGAAACGAACACGTCGCACTTGTTTTGGGCTGCGTAGTTCTTGGCGAGCCGACGGGCTGCGAGGTTGAGCGTGAGGTCGGCTTTTGTTCCGTCTTTCGTCCATGGGGAGCCTCCGCCTATGATGCAGTTGCCGCCGTAGAAGTCCACCGCGAGCTTGCGCCCAGTAGTGCCGCAGTCGGCTATTGATGCGTGCTTCACGTAGCGTCCCGTGCCGTTGACTATGAGTTTGTACCTGCCGCGCAGCCGAGAGCGGATAAACCGCTTGACCTTGCCGACGGGAGTGTCTTCGAGCAGCGGGATAGCCACTATGACCTTGGAGAGCCGCCCGTCCTCGACGACTACCTGCGTCTTGATGTCCAGTCCTCCGAGTCCGCTTTTGAACAGTTGGTAGCATAGCCGCTTGGCTATGGTGTGGTCGTCCGGCATTCCGCAAGTTTTGGGAGTATAGGTCGCCATGCCGTGAAATATGCCTTGGTCGCCCCAGCCCCTGTTGCCGTCCACGCCCTGCGCGATGTCGGGGGACTGCTGGCTGATGAATATGCTGATGTCGAGGAGGTCGCCGCATATGGTGTTCTCTGACCCCCACTTCCCCATATACTCACGTGTGTAGCCGATGTCGTTCACGGCATCGCGGACGTGAGAGCGTATCTCCTCTGCGGTCATTTCGTACTTGGAGGACACTTCGCCGCCGAGGGTGACGTGCCAGCCCTTGATTTGCACCTCGACCGCATAGCGTGTGTCGGGGTCTTTCTCAATGTATCGGTCGAGCAGCCATTGACTGATGTAGTCGGCTATCTTGTCGGGATGTCCGAGCGACACGTATTCTGAAACTCGTATCATGTGGGTAGATGTTGATTAAATTAGTACTGCAAATGTACTGAAAAACGCTTATAATGTAATCACATTATGCCAAAATCAATCAATTTTAGGCGAAAAAGAGCCCGAAATGGCATTTTTCAGCAGCATTATCGTGTCATTGCTCACAAGTTTGTCGGGAGTCGTGCGGAACACTCTCCAGCCCATAAGGGCTGCTGTGTTATATTTCTGCATATCCCCGAGGAAGCCCTGCGGACGGACGTGCCGCCCCTGCGTCCATACTCCGCCCTCCACCTCGACCGCAATCTTGTAAAGCGGCATGGCGTAGTCGAATCTCCACTTGCGAGCCTTGTAGAAACGGTATTCCTTGATGCACTCCGCTCCGAGCTGGGAGGCGCACAGCCGCGTGAACAGGTCGTGTTCTGAGGGAGGCGGCATCTTGGCTTTCCGAGTTATTTTTCCCGAATTTTGCGCGAGAGGCATTTTCTTCTTTCTGTTGGGTACTTTATTGTCCATAGTCGTTCGCGTTGTTTCTCGTTGATTTCTCGCCCTCGACACGATTTATCGCGGCACACGCTTGGCGCACCACGATAAACCAGTGTTCGGGCTTGTTGCCCGTTAGAACGGCAGATCGTCCCCGTCGAAAGAGTCAAACGCTTCCGCTCCGAGCGTGCCTCTTACCTGCATCGTTTCCTGCTTGCGCTCTAATGGGCGAAGCCCTCCGAGGATTGGTACAGCGTTGCGCTGCTCTTCAGTCATTGCCTCGCGCTGCTCCTTGGATATGTTGACCTTGATGCAGTGCGTGTCGTTGAACTGCGGATTCTGCATTTCAATCGCGTTTAGATTTAGGTAGCAGCCCTTTTCTCCGAGGAACATGCCGTCGCACTCGTCCACGGGAATAATCAGACACCGCTTGGTTGTAGTGTTCCCCTTGATGTTCTTGAGAAATGCCCCCTTGAGTTTCAGGAGGTCGATTTTAATTCCGAAATTTGTTGCCATAATTTTACGATTTATAATTGTTCATTCTATTTGCGTTCACTCAATTAAGCCCTAATGCGGTTTTTTCTTTCGATATGGGTTCGACCTGATTCTGTGCCAATAAATTCTTCGGGGATATCCCCTCGGGTTGATTTTCTCCCTGTACGGAGGGAATACCCCGTCAGAGCGGAACGACCTTTTCAGGACGCAAATGCAGGTATTCAGGCACTGTACCTGTTCGGCTGCCCTTTCAATGGATTCTATCAATTCTCCGAGTTCCTCTTTGAGGAGTTCTATTGTATTCATACATTCTGTATTTGTTTGATTTTTAGGTTCATTCTTTCCTCAACTCCGCAATGAGTGCGTCAGCACCTGCAACGCTCCACCTCGCTAACTTATCATTTCTCTCATTTCCGAAAGAGGTTTTCATAAGCTCCCGCGCAATCTCGTACCTCCGCTGCTCCCAGTCGATTTCCTTTTCAAATTCGAGGGCAAACATTGGAAATTTTCTACCCAGTTCTGTCTCATACGCAGCGACCCTGCAATTAATAGGTAGGGTAGGTTTAACATCTACCGTCTCTCCTGTGTCTTTTACTTTTGCTTTCATAATCTTTCCCCTAATTTGATAATAAACACATCTTCATTCTCCGGCGCGCCCCATGCGGGGTTACCCTTCCCGATTGTTATCCCTTTACATTCGAATGTCATCGCGCGCTTCGTATATCCGTAGGAAAAACGGACTGCACCAAAACGACGTAGTGCAAAAATTTCGCAATATGAACATGCAAGTTGTGGAAAATTACCATCAATACATGGCATCCCAAAACAAAAGAATAACCGACTTGCCCAGTACGGCTTTATCTCCCTGTATTCCTCCGTCTTTCTGCCGGATTCTATCATTTCGTACCACTCCTTTTTGAGCGGCAGGTATAATGTTTTCATAACTCAAACAGACTTAATTGTTTCAGGTCGTAATTTTGTTTATATCTCTGAATCTCTTTCAGGAACGCACGCATGGAGGAAAGAATCGCAGACGCTTTCGGCTGTCGTCCTGATTCCTCGTCGTCGTAATCGTCTTGGGTGTCGCCCCTGTTTTCTACTTCTCCGATTTTTTTAACCGTTCTTGCCTCAGAAAATAGGAGGCTATCGTAAATCGCTTCCCTCTCGGTCGGATAACCAAGAGAGGTATCATCTACAAACGATGCCCCGTGAGAGCTACACTCATTATAGAGTTCAAGAACGATTCCGTATTCCCAGCGACCATTCAGGGATTGAGCCGTCTTGATTTCTAATTTACAGTTGTTTTTCTCAATCCTGACAGGTTGGTTCGGCGTCAAACAAACGTCCCATATATTGAATTGGAACGTCCCGACAGTCAGGACAGCCGAATGCGAATCTGGATTTTCCAGCCATTCTATCCACTCCTCGAACGTGAAATTTCTGTCAAGACAGCAGCATCGGTGGTGGATTCTTTCATTCTTTTTCATATCTCTGTTTTCATATTTTTGTCATTAAAACGGGCAATCATCTTCGGGGAGGTCGTCGAAGTCGAACGCAGCCGCCTGTTCAATCTCTTGCTCCCGTCTAAGAATTTCCGCCTGTAAATGGTTCTCGTTGTCCCATATCGGGTCAATCTCGCTTCCCTGAACGGTAGGGGTGTAACGTCCGTTGTTGAGATTGTAGCGGAAGAATGCGCTACCTGTCTCTCCGAGGTGTCGGAACTTTACCTTTTGGACGCGCACCTCGACCGTATTCTCTGCGCGGTGGCGGTGTACCACGATACCGAAGTCCGCCTTGTTATAGAAGTTTGCCGAGCCGCTGATGTCATACAAGTTTGGTATCTCGATGTTGCCCTCCTTGTTCTTCTGCATCTTGGTCGGGTGAGCCATGAGGATTATCAGCACGTCGTGATGCTGGGCGAAGTTCGTGAGTTTGTCGAGCAGGTTGCTGATGTACTGCGTCTCGTTGGCGCGCCCCTGCTCATTTTCCAGTCGGTTGTACGGGTCGATGACAAGTCCCTTGATACCTTTGCGGCGCACGAGGTACTTTGCCCGATCCAGTATGCTGTCAACCCTGTAGTCAGCTTCGGGGGCTATGAAGAAGAAGTCCCTCTCGAGCCGCTCCTTGACCTGTCTGTACTCGCCCATAGTCATAGTCTTGCGGCTGAATTTCTTGCCGACGAACTTTTCAATAAGCTTGCTTGCGTGATATGCGAGCGGAAAGTTCTCCGGCGAAAAGTAGGCGAAACGCCAACCGTAGCGTATATTCAGCCGCTCCGCTATCTCGTCAATGAACTCCGACTTGCCGCTTCCCGGAATGCCAGTTACAACGCATAGCCTCTTGGTCTCGAACGAGAGCAGCCTGTCGAGGTTTTCGTGTCCTACGGTCAGTCCGCGTTGCAGCCCGTTCTCAAAGATAGCGTCCAGCGAGGTCTCGAAGTCTGACACCGTGAACACACCCTCGTACTTTATTTCAGGAGCGTCTGCTATGCACTGCATGAGGCTATCACGCCCGTAACGCATCAGATGCTCGTTCGCGTCCTTGCATCCCTCTCCGTATTCCAGCACCCTGCATCGCTCCGCACCGAAACGGCGCAGCAGTTCATCGCGGAGTACCACGCCCTTTGTGTCGGTGTCCGAGGCTATGTATATTGTCTCCTTGTCGTCGAAGTATTCCTCTATGTAGTCGTCAAGGTAGGTCAGATTTGCGTTCGCTCCGTTCGGTACGCTAACCACGTCGTGCCGTCCGCATTCGTAGAATGTCAGAGCGTCCATTTCGCCCTCCGTTATGATACATTCTTTCGTACCCTTTATCCCGTCGATATTGTACGGCAGGAGTTCTGCCCCCGATACGAGCTTGAAGCACTTGTCTCCCGTGCGGTATTTCGTGTTAATCAGTTCCCCGTTGTGGTAGTAGTTGAATTGGATAGTGTTCACCTGTCCGTTCTTCTGCGGCATCCATTCCTGCCCCTCTGTGATACGCATTGCGGTGAGGGTCGCCACGCTGATGCCGCGACCGGCAAACCACGCCACAACTTTGTCCGAGAGCCGAGAGCTGCCCGTTGCCTTGGGCTTCTTGTAGGTCTTCGGCTCCCGTCGTATCTGCTTCGGGGTGAACCACGGCTGCTGTTCCATCCACCGCTGTTTCTCGTCATCGGTGTATTCCGTAGCGTTACCGCTGAATCCGCAGTAGTGGCAGTTGAATGCGCCCGTAGCAAGGTTGCAGGAGAGCGACTTGTCGCGCTTGTCGTGGCGTTGGTCGCGGCATTGAGGGCAGAACACCTTGACATTGCCCGATGTCCGTCCGCGAGGAATACCCTCTATTCCGAACTTTTCCCAGTTGAAATTGCTCATACGCCTACACTCCTGCTATCCAGCTGTTAGACTCCTTGCTCCAATAGTAATCAGCCCCAGGACGGGGAGGTGCGTTCAATGGAACACGCTTGCCGCTTCCGTAAAGGCGGTTTCCCTGTTCGTCTATCCACTCGCCAACACCGAGGGTAGTGCCGCCAGCCGTTGTTGTTTTCCTTGCGCCTCGTCCGTCGCGTTTCTCCCATGTGCGGACGGATGCTCGCCAGTCTTTCATCGGGCTATTGCCCACCTTCCAGCCCTTGCTCTCGTAGAAGTCCACAAACGCTTCTGCATTGACAGAATTGCCCCTCTCGGAGCAGTAAGCCCGAACCTCCTCGACCGACGGGCGAGTAAAGCGTTTCGCCTTGCTCTCCTCCTTTAGCGCGACGGGAGCTGCGGTAGCCGCTGCGACTTTCTTTTTTGCTCCGTTAGGAGTTTTTTCTTTGTCTGTACCCAGTTCTACTGGTACACCGGTAACAGTATCAGTTACGGTATCAGTAACAGTATTATTCGCATTGTCTCGAATAGTGTCGTATGCGGTCGCATCGCCCGTAGCGTCCAATCCGTGTCCCTTACGGTAGCGTTCCCAGCGTTTCTGCGCTGCTTCTTTGCGCTGCTGCACGGACTTGTCATACTTGGCTTCGTAGTTGTCTATGTGCTGGAACACGAGGCGCAGGAGCATACGGAGCGACCTGTCCTCCGGTCGTTTCCCCTCGAAAGCGTATGCGAATATCGCGTCCATGTATTCGCGGTACTCTGCATCGCTCATTTCATCTGTGGGTATCAACCAGTCTTTGTGTATAACAATCGTATTTTTCATTTCATTGAGGCTATTATAGAAGTGCGTAATTTCTCATTCTTTGAGTTCCAGTCGAACGCACGTATCATCCACTGCCTATATTGCAGCGGAATTTCTCGCAGCCGCTCTCCCTTGTACTTTCCGAACGGCATAGTCTCAATCGGCTGTGCCGCCTGACGGTCAACCATTGCGGTGTCCTCCTTGGTGTACTTTCCGATGTCGTGGATAGGTATTCCCGAAAGGAGGCGTCCGCCCGAGCCGAACATGCGCCATATCTTGCCTTTCTCGAGCACTATATCCTCGACACGCCCGAACCGCTCGACGTTGCCGCCGAGGTCGATTATCAGACAGTCGGTCTTGTCGGCGTCGATACGTGTGCCTCGTCCAACAATCTGATAGTAGAGGGCGATACTTGCCGTGCTGATGCCGAACACTATGCAGTCTATGCCAGTGTAGTCGAAGCCCGTAGAGAGGACACGCACGTTGAA
>CANQSM010000097.1 GCA_947626525.1 uncultured Phocaeicola sp.
ATCACATATAAAGATACAAAATATATCTCAGATTACCAACTTTTTAGACAACTTTCTTATCCCGAACTGACGTATATGATGAGATATACTTTAACAGCACGCATTATAACGTTTATGCCCATGGCGTTATAATGTTTTGTTGGACATATACTTGTCCCCTCTGCTATGTCTCCTATTCCGTCTGTGGTCAGAACTGGAAATAAATGAACGGTTGGATGTCACTGCTTTTTATCTGTATCACGATGTAAATGGTGGCCGTGAGTAACAGTGTCTGCACGATGAACGGCATGCGGCTTACTTTCCGTTTACAGAAATTCTCCCAGCTGTATGGTAGGAAATGAAAGATATATCCCATTGCTATGAGCACAAATACTGATTTGTATCCTTCAATGAGTTGCATGAACAATTGCGGGTGGAAATGGGTGAATATTTGGTTTATCATGGTCCAGGAAGCTTCGAAGGTATGATTACGGAAAAATATCCAGCAGAAACAGACGAAATGGAACGTGATGAGTATACCTAATACTTTTTTGATGCCATGGCTGGTTTCACCTTTTTGCCTACCCAGCAGCAAACGCCAGCATTTATGTATGGCCAGTGCCATACCATGGAAGGCTCCCCAAAAGACAAAGTTCCAAGAGGCTCCATGCCACAATCCGCCCAATAACATGGTGAGAAACAGATTGATGTAGGTGCGGATGCGCCCTTTTCGGTTGCCTCCCAGTGAAATATAAAGGTAATCGCGCAACCACGTGGAGAGTGATATATGCCAGCGATGCCAGAAATCAGTGATGGAGTCGGCCTTATAAGGAGAGTTGAAGTTGATGGGGAAGCGAAAGCCCAATAGCAGGGCAATACCGATAGCCATGTCGCTGTAACCTGAAAAGTCACAATAGATTTGCAGGGCATATCCATATACTCCGAACAGGTTTTCTATACCGGAATAAAGTCCCGGATTCTCAAAGATGCGCTCCACGAAATTGACGCTGATATAGTCAGATATGACGGCTTTCTTGAATAACCCACTTACGATAAAGAATACGCCTTGCCCGAACATTTCCACAGATACGAATAGGGGTTGCCGTATCTGAGGAATGAAATCTTTGGCACGGACAATCGGACCGGCCACTAACTGCGGGAAAAAGGAAACGAAGAAAGCATAATCCAGTATGCGGTGAAGAGGTTGCAGCTGACGGCGATATACATCGATGGTGTAACTCAACGACTGGAAGGTGAAGAACGAAATGCCCACCGGAAGGAAGATGTCCAGAGGTTGGAAGCTGCCGTTCCATAAAGGAACTAACATCTGATAAAAGAAGTTGGTATATTTGAAATAGCACAGAAGTCCGAGATTGATGGCCAAACTGAGGCATAACAGAATACGTCGCTTGTCATGCCCTTCCGTGCGGCTCATACATCCGGCAATCAGGAAATCGGTTACCGTCACAATACCCAGAAGGAAAAAGTATGTACCGCTACTTTTGTAATAGAAATAATAGGAAAAGAGTACCACGAACAGAATACGTGCTGTATCTTTTTTTCGTAAAAGAACATATAGCAGACTGAAACCCAGAAAAAGAAACAAGAACAGTCCACTACTGAATATCATGGGTTTATCTGACTGGTAGGTCAGTACTTCTTCTATTTTGCTCCAATCAATTTGCCACATAATGATTAAATGCTTTGATGAATGCTTCTGCCAGAAGGAGACCTTGTATGCGGTAGCCTTCGTGGGTATAATGAACTTGGTCGCGTTGCATGTAGTGTCCATTTTTCCAATTCAGGCAAGCCCTGTTTTTTCCTCCGGCGATATCGTACAGATTCCAGACGGGAAGATGGCGTTCTTTTGCAAATTGCAACAGCGTATTGACCACGACAGGAGTACGTTGGTTGATTACCTTCTTTCTTCTGTTGATACGGAGATATGAACCGGGAGGGGTAGTCAGCATGATAAGCGAATGGGGACAAGATTGGTATAGCAGTGTCAGCAGAGCTTCCAGTTGCTGTCGGTGCTCTTCGCTGCTATATCGCTTGCTGTGGCTCTCGTTCGTACCGAAAGAAAGGATAATCAGGTCGGGATGTAAGTCGGCGATTTCGTGTAAACGTTCTTCTGAAGTAAATTGTAGGGTGGTAGCCCCATTTATCCCAATGGTGTGATAAACCAGCCCGGGTTCTCCTGTTTCGTGTGCCTTGCCGGAGGTTTGATAAGTAATGGAATCGGGGAAGACGGCCTGGCAACCGAAGATGCGTTCCAACTCCCGGTGCGTAGTGATTGAAAAGACATGTCCCCTTACATGTGAGTCACCGATGTGGACAATGCGTACCGGTGCATGATATTGGCAGAGTTTCTCAAAGAATGGAAAAAGATACTCTTCATGAAGAATCTTGTTCTCCTGCGTATTTTTGAAAGAAAGGGGCAGGGAATCGTAGACCGGAAATTTTTGTAACAATCGTAAATGGATAAGCGGTGGAATCTCTTTTGCCTGTTTGGATAATGGTCGGAAAGGCAAAGGCTCAGGCAAAAGGTCTTGTGCCACGAGACTTACCGGAACGAAACATAAAAGGAATATGAAATGGAAAATATTATTCTTGTTCATAAGCACGTCGTTTGTCGTATTGTTCTTTACCGTAAAGGAGGGTTTCATAAAGAATCTTTGCCAGTTCTTTTCCTCCTCTGAAATTGATGTGTGTGTAGTCGAGATTTGCCTGTGGCGGAGTAGCGTGGACCATCTTTCCGATACTTCCTTCTCCTCCCATGGCTTCGTACAGGTTCCAGAATGCGATGCCGGATTTGGCTGCAATGTGTTGTTGATAACGTATCAGGTTTTTGATTCCCGGCATGGTCTTCATTTCTCCGTTTTCGGTTTTGTAAGCTCTGTCTCCTACACCTATAAGTAGAAGACCGGCTTCGGGAAACGCTTCCTTCAAGTGTTCGATGGAGGTAAGCAATCCTTTCTCGTAATAGTCGTAGTTATATCCTTTTTGTGTGGCAACATTTAATCCGTATTGTAGAATGATTAAGTCGTAAGGACGTAAACGGTGGAACTGTTTCAGACGTTTCATCGGGATACTATGCAAGGAAAGTCCGTTGCTGCTCCGTAATCCGAAATTGTCAAGGCTGATTCCTTTGTGTGCTTCCAAAGCGATGCCGTAAAAGGTCGTGGAGTCTGCATAGTGGGCGACCGTCCAGCGTATTTTTCCTATTTTTCCGGAAACTTCAGCTTTTTGTAGTCCTTCTTCTCCATTAAAATAGTAGTCACTGGTGTCACGTCCGTTTATAAGGGAACGGAGATAGATTTCTCCTTTAGTTTCGAAATAAATACTGCTTGTTTCGCAGGTGTCCAGATGGGAGGCATATGTATTCTGTCCTTTTGTTTCTACATAGGCGTGGTCGCAGGGAATGAAGTAATGGCAGGAAATACCTTGTTTGCTGCGGTCGAAATAGGTAGCGTCTGTGATAGAGTGGCTTTTCCATCCTCCGAATGAGTGTCTGACGGTAGGACGGAATCCATGTGTTTGAGAAGTGATATCGATGTAACCTACTCCGCAACCGCCGAAATGTGTTTGTAACATAGCCCTTAAATCTCCTGTCAGGATATCGGCTTCGATGAACGAATCCCCGAAATAAGCGATTCGTACGGGACGATTCATGGATTGAATGTTTGAGAGAGCCGAATAGAAGTTTTCCATTCCGCGATGTGTAGAATCTGCGTAATCATCAATGCAGGTCATGCCGGTTTTGCAAGTGTCTACGAAAACTGGTTTTACAGGAGGGGGAAGCTGTCTAGTGTCAATTCTGTTAAGTTTCGGTTTTTCTTTTAACACATCGGATAAAAGGTTTACTCTTCGTAATGTATGTCCTTCGATGGATAAGGATGGCAAATAATGGAGGGCACCCAAGAATATAATGACGAATAAGGTGAACCAGAATATGCATGAAATATGATTTTTCATTGATTGAATCTTCTATACAACAAGTGGATGCAAAGATATAGCAAAAATAGCAGGCACTTATAATTTTTGTCAGAGAAATAAGGGTAATAATACATCAAAATATATAATGTATACGGATAAGGCAGGAATTATTCCGAATTCATATTATAGAAGAAAGAATAATTCCTGCCTTTGTGAAAAACTGTATGGTTATGGATACAGCCTCTTGAGAGAGGAAATCTGAGTTTGGTTAAATACTTTTTTCAATGTCCCAGACAAAAGCTCGTAGTCCGAGCTGCTCCGTCTCTTTATCCATTTTGTGTAGTACTTCTAGTAACGGGTCTACCTTTTCGTCATCTACCATGGTAAAAATGGCCGAACACATAGAAGGCCATGCATGGCTTCCATAATGAGGCTCACCTGTTTTGGAACCTCGTCCTTGTACTTGTTCCAGATAAGTGAATCCTCGACAATTCATGCGGTCGAGAGTAGATCGGATTCGTTCGAAAAAGGCTTGGTCGAATGTAATAAACACTGATTTCATCTTTTATTCTTTATCAAATTTGTTCTTTATCATTTTATCTTTATGCTTTTGGAAATATTCGTTCAATTCCCTGGCGTTTTTCATCTTGAGACGGTTGCGTTTGACACCGGTTCCGGCAAATATGCAATAGAGAACCGGCACTAAGATGAGTGTCAGGATGGTGGATATAGTAAGACCTCCGATAACTGATACGCCTAACGGACGCCACATTTCCGAACCTTCACCTGTACTAACGGCCATCGGAACCATACCCAAGATGGTGGTAAGCGTTGTCATCAGTACCGGGCGCAAACGGCTGCGTCCCGAGGTGACAACTGATTTAATGATTCCCTGTCCACGTTCGCGGCACAGGGAGATATAGTCGATGAGCACGATACCGTTTTTTACCACGATACCGATTAGCATGATTCCTCCTAACATACTCATTACGTTGAGAGTTGTTCCTGAGAAATAGAGTGCCATCAGTACACCACTGAAGGCAAAGGGGATAGAGAACATAATGATGAACGGATAGGTTAACGATTCAAACTGTGCAGCCATTACTATGAATACCAAAATAATAATGAGGACACCTAATGTTCCCAAATCACTAAAAGAGTCTTGCTGGTCTTCAAAAGAACCGGAAATCTGAATGCTCAGTCCGCTCGGCAAGTCCATTTTGTCAATGATTTTATTTCCTTCGGCTACCACATCGCCTAATGGGGCTCCGGAAATAACGGCTGATACGGTAACGACACGTTCACGGTCTTTACGTTCAATGGTAGGAGGTGCCGAACGTTCGACTACTTTTCCTACATCTCTTAGCCGGACAGGAGTCCCAGCATTGTTATATATTAGGATGTTTTCCATATCTTCAATGCTGGTACGGAATTCAGGAGCGTAGCGTACCTTAATGTCATATTCGTCACCGTCTTCCCGATAGTATGAACTCAGGCTTCCGTTTACCCGGTTGCGCAGATAATTAGCGGCCGTACTGAGGTTCAGTCCGTGCAAGGCTAATTTCTCGCGGTCGAAATCCACCTGATATTCCGGTTGATAATCTTGGCGGCTGATATTCACTTCCGAAACACCTTTCACATTCAATAATTTGGTTTTCAGCTCTGCGGCGACTTTGTCCGTTGCGGTGAAATCATATCCATAGACTTCAAAGTCGGCCGTAGCCTGTCCTCCCATACCGCGGTTACTACCTCCTAAGATTACTTGGGTTTTGGCCAGTTCCGGATAACGTGCCAGATCGGCACGCATCTCGTCACAAACCTGTGCCAGCGTGATGTCACGATCGGTTCGGTCGGATAAACGGATATTGAATGAAATGATGTGTGATCCATTGTCTTGCATAGATGCGAAGGTATTGTCGGAATCGGCTTGTCCTACGGTATAGTTGCATACAAGCAGATTCTTTCCATATTTAGTCATCCATTGTTCGGTTAATTTTTGTGCTAGTTCCTGTGCACGTTCTACCCGCGTTCCAATGGGAAGTTGCAGCTTGACAGAGATACGGCTGTTGTCCTGCGATGGAAAGAATTCTGTACCGATTCCCTTCAGACAGAATGTGCTGGCAATAAAGATTCCCAGACATCCACATACAACCACCGAACGATGGCGAACGGCCCAGTTCAGACGATTGGCATACCAGGAATCCAGATTGTCCAGAGCACGCTCGATGGGTTTGTAGAATGCAAGGAATGCTTTACTTTGTTTTTTTTGCAGGCGCAACAATTGTGAACATAACATAGGGGTGAACGACAAGGCTGAAACTGTGGATATGGTCATGATAACACACATCATCCAACCTAACTGACGGAACAATACACCGGTCATACCGCTTACCATAGTTAATGGGAAAAACACCGCAATCATGGTCAGTGTGGAGGCAATTACGGAGATGGCCACTTCGTTGGTACCGTGGACAGCGGCTTGTTTAGGGTCAGATCCACGTTCAATATGGGTCGTTACATTTTCAAGAACCACAATGGCATCGTCCACTACGTTACCAATCGCTATGGACAGACACGACAGCGAAATAATGTTCAGAGAACCTCCGTCGGTGATGGCCAAATAGATGAATGAAGCAATAAGGGAGAGCGGAATCGTGATGCAAATGATAACTGTCGCCCGCCAACGCCCTAAAAAAGCGAACACCACGATGATGACGAAGAGCATGGCATACAGAATGGTTTCCGTCAAACTGTCTATCGTATTTAAGATGTTATCAGAGGTATTGACAATCACTCCAAGCTGTACATCACTGGGCAGCGATTTCTGTAATCGGGGCAATTGTTTCATTACTTCTTTGGATATATTCACAGAGTTGGCACCAGACTGTTTCTGTATTATAATCATTGCACCCTGTCGCCCGTTATTGTAGGTCTTTTGTGCACGTTCTTCGACCGAGTCTACTATTTTTGCCACATCTCTTAGGTATACAGAAGCCCCGTTGTGTGTGCCTACCACGATGTTTTCCATTTGTTTTGGATCGTCAAATTCACCTTCTACGCGTAGCGAATAGGTGGAATTACCAATATCGAAAGTACCGCCCGGCACATTTCTGTTTTCAGCTCCGATGACGGCACTGATGGTTTCTACACTTAACCCGTAGGCCTCTAATTTGTTTGGGTCGCAGTATACGTTGATTTCCCGTTGGGGTGCGCCACTGATGGATACGGTTCCTACTCCGGGGATGCGTGCCAGAGGATTGACGACGTTGTCATCCAATATTTTATACAAGGCTGACTGGCTCTCGTCTGCTTGTACGGAGAGAAGCAGAATAGGAATCATGTCAGAGCTAAATTTAAAAATGATGGGAGTGTTTACTTCATCGGGCAATTGTGAAGTGACCATATCTAATTTATCGCGTACATCATTGGTTAATACGTCAATATCATATCCATATTCAAATTCCAGTGTGATAACTGAAATGTTTTCGGATGAACGGGAGGTAATATGTTTTAAGTTGCTGACAGAGTTCAACGTGTTTTCCAAGGGACGTGTCACGTTGTTTTCAATATCTGACGCACTGGCCCCTTCATAAGATGTCATGACCATTATGGTGTTGGTCTCAATATCCGGAAATAAATCTACCGGTAATTTCGATAGGGAAAACAGACCAAATATGGCTACTGCTAAGAAGCAGAGCGAGGTCATAATCGGCTTCTTGACCGAACCTTCATATAAACTCATATGTATTGCTATTATTTGTTTTTGATTTTATTTTTCTACCTCTACTTCCATGCCATTAGCTAGGCGACTTTGTCCGGCAACGACTACTTCTGAATGGTCTGGCACTCCTGAAATCAATTCGTATTCCGTATCCATACGCCTTCCCAGTTCTACTTTGTTATAGCTTACTTTACCATCTTTGTATACATACACATAGCGGTCACCTGACCCGGCTTGTTTGACAATGGCCATATCTGGGACTACAACATGGTCTTTGGTACCGAAATTCAGTGTAACACGTCCGAACATACCGGGGCGGACACGTTGATTCGCATTTGCTAGAGATATTTCTACCGGGAAAGTGTGAGTGTCTGAATCGATTGTCGGGTAGATAAGGCTGATTTTTCCCTCAAAAACTTCATTACCATAAACGTCCAGTTTAATGGAAGCAGGTGCACCCGGTTTTACTAATGGGAAATAGGTCTCAGATACATTGATGATTAACTTAACCGGAGAAATGCGTTCAACAGTTAACACAGGATTTCCTCCACTGTACATGTCTCCGTTATCATAGTTACGGGCTGTAATAACTCCGGTTACAGGACTTACCAGTTGTGTGTTTTCCAATAAATTGTTGTATGCAGTACGACGTACGTCCAGATTCATTTTGGCTGCATCCCATTCTGATTTGGACGCTCCTCCAACTTTATACAGTTCATCTACCCGTTTGAATTCAATTTCCTGATTGTCTAGTTGAAGTTTGGTCTGTTTCAGATTGGAAGCATCCATCTGTACCAGTTTCTGGCCTTTTTGTACCCTGTCACCTACTTCTACGTAGATTTTCTCTATTCGTACAGGAGAAGAAGGTGCAATATTGTTTTTTACATCAGCTTCCACTGTAGCGGTATACTCTACGATTTGGTCTACAGCGCGAGCTGTTACGGTAGCAAGTTTTACGCTGGGCTTTTCGGTTTTTGCATTCGTCTCTCCTTTTTTATCTGAGTTGCTACATGCGCTGATGAATACTGCTATCATAAGGATAGCTACTGAATAGATATTCTTTTTCATAAAGTTATAAGTTATTTTCATGTGGATTTATTCATTTACATTATTTTTACCCAAAATCTTGTCTAAATCAGCCTTGGCTGTCAAGTAGTCATATATGGACTGATTATAGGTTAGTTGTGCTTGCGTTAAAGCTACTTCGGAGTTGTTCAGTTCAAGGATAGTGCCTTTTCCTACTTCGTATCTTTTCTCTGCGATAAGTCGTCCTTTTTCTGCTTGTACGACGGCTTCTCTATTACTGATGACTTGTTCTGTACTGGCTGCCATGTTGTCGAGGTAGCTAGTCACTTGCATGTTCAGTTGTCTTTCGGTATTGATCTTGTTTTCATTCAACTGTTTTATTTGGATTTTTGCTTGCTTGATTTTTTGATAATTACCTCCTTTGAAAAGGGGAATGTTCAAATTTAATCCAATTGTTGAATATGGATTCCATTTATAATCGCCGAATTTGAAATCGTTAGTCAATGTTGTATATAAGTATTGGAATGACAGTGATAAAGTCGGCATTAGGTTTGTGTACTGTATCTTCAGATTTTGTTCCAGTATTTTTTCATTTAAATCTAATTGTTTTAAGTCACTGTTGTTTTGCAAGTTGAGAGGAAGGGCACTCAGTTGACGCTGAAACATGACCATTTCATAGTCTTTAAGATTGCCGTTTATGGCGATATCCATATCGGATGTCATACCCATTAGTACCTTCAGCTGTAATTTAGCCAGATTGACTCCATTACGGGCAGAAACGACATTAGGTTTTAAACTTCGCATTTGTACGTCTGCACTGATCTTGTCATATTCACTCACACTGCCTTGCTCGTATTTAGCACTGACAATTCGAAAATTTTCTTCGCTTTGTGCATAACTTTTTTGCAATACGTTGTAACTGTCTTGTGCCAATAGCAGCTGATAATAGGCTTTGGTGACTTGGTTGACCATATCCAGATGGGATGATCTTGCTTTTTCTACGGCCAGTTCTACATCCGTTTTTGTAAGTTTGATGCTTTTATAAAGTGCTGGTGCAAAAACAGGCAAACTGATGGAGAGTCCTCCATTATAGTTGTTTTTAGTTCCTACTTTTACTTGTTGGTCTCCCATAGCAAAGGTTTGTTTTTCGATAGTCCGGGTATAAGAGCCTATCAAGCTGGCTTCCGGAAATAATCCCCAGATGGCTTCTTTCTTGCTTGATTCTTTCAGTTTAATTTCCTGATCGGCTACTTTAATGATTGGATTTTCACTTAAAGCTATTTCTATAGCTTTCTCCAATGTTAGAGTCAATACTTTTTGTGCTCCGGCCGAGTGGGCTAATAATAGTAGGGAGAAAGCAAGAATACTTTTCTTTTTTGTTATAAGTCTCATGTTATTTTCAGTTTGATTGAATTTTATTTTCGTATTTGGTAATAATGCGGTCGAATATTTCTTTTCCTTTTTCAGTGGAAATCCCACGTATGAAAACAAATATAAGTGTTTTGAAGATTTCGTCTAAAGGATAAATACGCCCTAAATCCTCTTTCATAATCAAATCACTCAATGAATTCATTAGTTGGATGAGGATATTCATATTGACATCCTCTTTAAATAATCCTTGTTTTATACCTTCCTGAAAAAAACGGACCGCATCTTGTTGATTGTTGTCCCGTTCTTTTTTCATGTGGGCCATCACATTGGGATATTTTCTTATATCTTCAAAAAAACGGTAGTTGACTTTTCTTAGATCCTCCAGACTTCTAATGCAGAATTCCAAGATAACTTCCAAAATATTATTTGACTTTTTATATACGTAAGACATGTATTCCTTTGTTGCCTGTTGACGACGTTTTACACATTCAAACAGCAATTCTTCTTTATCTTTGAATGTTTCATACAACGTTCGTTTAGAAATAGACAAATGGTTGGCGATGTCATCCATTTTGACAGGCTTGATGCCTTCCGTAATAAATGCGTCTATGGCAGTTTTTATAATCCGCTCATATAATTCTGGTTTTGTGTTTGTCTCTTTAGTGTCGATATTCATTTTTTATTCTCTTTGAACAATCACGGTGCAAAGATGGATGAAAACTTTCTAACCACCTAAAGTTTTCTTTGGCATTTTTTCTTTGTTATATACTTTTCACATTGAATAAAGGTAAGTAACGTGAATTCACCGGATTCAGAAATAGTGTTAGTTACGGGTCTATGGTTGACACTGTCCAAAATTTGCTGTAAATGGAAACTGGATTCAGCTGTAAGTTTCTTCTTATATCCGGATTCTGTTTTCAAAAACAAGCATAAGCTGGTTCATATCAAGCCTTGGTTATGAGTGGGCTGAGTCCGTTTTTTCAATCTCCATAAATGAAAAATACACAGCTTTTTATATGACCCCTATTTTCTCCCATTTCCTCTCAGAAAGTCCTCAAAAGTGGAGGCGTCGTCTTCACCTATACCGCACCCGTCGTCTCCACTTGACCGGAGACGACGTTTCCACTTTTGGGGGAGTGCTGTCCACAAAACATATGCCTGTGCATTTCTCAAGTGACACCTTTTGATGAACAGAGCCAAAGGTACGGCTACCTCTTTTTCAAGTTCTACGAAACGGTTGTACGAAACAACCTCCGGAAAAAGATGGCACAGATGGTGGCAGACCTTCCCTAAATAGAAATGTTTCAGACAACGGCACTCCGATTCATGAAACAGTATCACTATTAGCATGATTCCAGCCTTTGACATGGTTGAATCACGGTGATAATGACGTCTTTTGTCGGACTCAACGTATATTTTTCCATCATGGTGTCAAAAACTTGCAGGAGTCATCTGCCATACAAAATAATTCCGTAACTTTGTCCTCGGTGAGTATGGCGATTATTGCTGGTAATTCTTTGTAATTGAGAACTATAAAGGTATCGCAATTTTCGTTAATCACCAAATTACAGATGATTAAAACTCGTCGAACTCACGTTAAAGTAGCCGATACCTTTCATACAGTTGGCTTCACTGGCAGTAGTTAATGAATTGTGATATAATCTAACGTGAGTTTGATGAATTCAGAACAATGCAAGCTGTGTGTCAATCGTTCTCGCAACATTGATACACGGCTTCTTTGGAAAGCGGCAATATGCGGCAATTGCACTCAAGAGGTTGACAATAAAATTATCAAAGGTTCTATGCCTTGAATGTTCCACTTGTGCCATATTTTTGAGTTCGTCATTGACGGTTTCGATAATGGTCCGTTTCCTGAGGAGTAATTTGTCTGAAAGTGACATCAACGCTCCTTTCATATTGCTTTTTAACTTGGTTTTAAGTACATGACAAAAATTTGAATACATCGAATTTGGGTGTGTATGTCGGTCGGAAAAGTACATTTGAGATTTC
>CANQSM010000098.1 GCA_947626525.1 uncultured Phocaeicola sp.
AGTGCCGGAAAGCGGTGCGCCGCTACAACGAAGCCTGCGCCAAACTGAAAGCCGACTATCCGGGCAAATTCCTGTTTTGCGCCTCGCTGCCTCTGCCTGATGTAAAGGCTGCCATCGAAGAGGCTGTTTATGCACTTGATACGCTCGGTGCGGACGGCATCAAACTCGCGACCAACAGTAGGGGACAGTATGTGGGCGACAAAGCGCTCGACCCGTTGATGGAGGTGTTGAACGAGCGCAAGGCTGTCATCATTTTGCACCCGCACAAGCCGTCTCCGGTAAACGAAAGCGTCATCGTTACCGCACCGCTCGCCGTTTACGAATATCCTTCCGAAACTACGCGTGCAGTCCTCAATATGATTGCCCGCAACGTGCCGGCCCGTTATGCCGGCCTGCGGATTGTCGTGCCGCATTGCGGGTCGTTTTTGCCGTTGGCTATTCCGCGCATGAAAGCCATTCTGCCGGCAATGCAGGCGAAAGGCTATATGCAGGCGGTTGATTGGGAATCCAATCTCTCGCGCCTCTATTACGACCTTGCCGGAGGGGCAACGCCCGATGTGGTGAAATCCCTGCTGACTATCACTACGCCCGACCATCTGCTGTATGGCTCCGATTATCCTTATCAACCGGCAGCCGTCCTGACCGAGAGCCTGAAAAGCCTGCGGTCGCGGCTGGCTGAAAACGAACAGACGGCACCGTATGTGGACGACATCATGGCAGGAAATGCGATTGTCTTGTTCGGCGGTCGCTCTATTCCGCAAACGGCACAGCTTCATACAAACAATTCTGAAACGATGAAAGACAAGATACAGGGAATGTGTTCCAAACAGCCCATGCGGCCGGACGGCATCGTGCGTCTGTCGAAGATAGAGGTTTATCCCGAATACTTGGAGGAATACATGAAATATGCGGCGGAAGTCGGCGAAGTATCCCTGCGCACCGAGCCGGGCGTGCTGACCATGTACGCTGTGGCAGAACAGGATGACCCTTGCCGGATTACGATTCTCGAAACCTATGCCAGCCAAGAGGCATACAGGTCGCACATCGCGTCGCCGCATTTTCAAAAATACAAGCAGGGAACGCTGCACATGGTCAAGGCATTGGTGTTGTCAGACCAGAAACCGTTGAATCCCGCCAACAAAATCATCAATACCATTCAATAGAAACCGTCATGAAACAATTAATTTTATTTTTGGCAATCAGTTTTTTAACAACAAATGTTATGGCACAGAAAAAAATCGTACAAACAGCCGGACACGACCAGTTGGGCGAGTTCGCGCCGAAATTCGCGGAACTCAACGATGACGTGCTCTTCGGCGAGGTGTGGAGCCGGACCGACAAACTCGGTCTGCGCGACCGCAGTTTGGTAACCATCACCTCACTCATTAGTCAGGGCATCACGGACAGTTCGCTGACCTATCACTTGCAATCGGCGAAGAACAACGGCATCACTCGCACCGAAATTGCAGAAATCATCACGCACATAGGATTTTACGCAGGCTGGCCGAAAGCGTGGGCGGCATTCCGCCTCGCCAAAGAAGTGTGGGCGGAAGACACGACCGGGGAAGATGCGAAAGCGGTTTTCCAACGTGAGATGATTTTTCCTATCGGTGAACCGAACACGGCGTATGCCAAATATTTTATAGGGAACAGTTATCTTGCGCCCATATCGACCGAGCAGGTGAAAATCTCCAACGTTACGTTCGAGCCGCGCTGCCGCAACAACTGGCACATTCACCGTGCAACGAAAGGCGGCGGGCAGATGCTCATCGGCGTGGCGGGCCGCGGCTGGTATCAGGAAGAGGGCAAGCCGGCACAGGAGATTCAGCCGGGCACGGTTATCCATATCCCCGCGAACGTGAAACACTGGCACGGTGCGGCGGCAGACGGCTGGTTCGCACACCTGGCGTTCGAGATTCCCGGTGAAAACGCTTCCAACGAGTGGCTCGAACCCGTAACGGACGATCAGTACGACCAACTGAAATAGTGCAGGGAAGTATCGGCAAAAATATAGCCGAAGAGACAGGCGGAGATCTTTTTCATATCCGGCCTGTCACCCTTTATCCGGACGACTATACAAAATGCATCGAAGTTGCCAAAAGGAGCGGAAAAACTGTCGGAGAACAACCCTAATCCCGGCATCGTTCATGCGGTTGGGCTTGTTGCGATGTCTGGCCTGCAGGTATTCAATCATATATTTTTCCTATTGCAACGCAAATTCCTCGCAAAAATCACCGGCCATGCAATAATTTCTATAAATTTGGGTATTCACGTGTAACAGCGGTTCGCGGAGGTATTCTATTTAATTATTTTTGGTTTTTTCTTGTTTATTTTCCGTATAATCTCTCAAACAGCAAATCAATTCATCTCAAAAAAGGGAACTTTAATCTTCTTTTTTTCTATTTTTTCTAGTAATTTTGCGCTTTGATTAAAGAGAATAGAAAAAAGACAATATAAATAAATTATGAGTAAGAGATTTGCTGAACATAATCAGCTTGACCTCTCGCAGGTAAGTAAAGATGTTTTGAAAGAATGGGATGAAAACAATGTTTTCGCAAAAAGTATGACCGAACGTGAAGGATGTCCTTCGTTTGTATTCTATGAAGGGCCTCCTTCCGCAAATGGTATGCCGGGCATTCATCATGTAATGGCCCGTTCTATAAAAGATATATTCTGCCGTTATAAAACGATGAAAGGCTTTTTAGTAAAAAGAAAAGCCGGATGGGATACACATGGATTACCTGTAGAATTAGGGGTAGAGAAGTCTTTGGGTATCACTAAGGAAGATATTGGTAAAAAAATATCTGTCGCGGAGTATAATGCGACCTGCCGCAAAGATGTAATGAAGTTTACTAAGGAATGGACAGATTTAACTCATAAAATGGGATATTGGGTTGATTTAGATAATCCCTATATAACTTATGATAATCGTTATATTGAAACTCTATGGTGGCTTCTCAAACAATTATACGGAAAAGGGCTTCTCTACAAGGGATATACCATACAACCTTATTCACCAGCAGCCGGAACCGGATTAAGTTCACATGAGCTGAACCAACCCGGATGTTACCGGGATGTGAAAGATACAACTGTTGTGGCACAATTTAGAATGAAAAATCCTAAACCGGAAATGCTTCAATGGGGAACTCCGTATTTCATAGCTTGGACCACTACGCCATGGACTCTTCCATCCAATACAGCTTTATGTGTGGGACCTAAAATAGACTATGTTGCCGTACAAACATATAATGCTTATACTGGAACGCCTATAACTGTGGTTTTAGCCAAGGCATTGCTGAATGCGCATTTCAATCCCAAAGCAGCTAATCTCGCATTGGAAGACTATAAACAAGGAGATAAACTGATTCCATTTAAAATTGTAGGAGAATACAAAGGTACGGATTTGGTCGGTATGGAGTATGAACAACTAATTCCATGGGTAAAACCAATCAGTATGGATGAAAATGGGAATTGGACTGACGCTTCTGATAAGGCATTTCGCGTCATCTTGGGAGATTATGTAACGGTTGAAGATGGTACAGGTATCGTACATATAGCTCCTACATTTGGCGCTGATGATGCCAATGTGGCACACATCGCAGGCATTCCCTCCTTATTTATGGTCAATAAAAAAGGAGAATTCCGCCCGATGGTAGATCTGACGGGTAAATTCTATTTATTGGATGAGTTGGATGAAAACTTTGTAAAAAACTGCATAAATGTAGAGCAATACAAAGAATATGAGGGACGCTGGGTAAAGAATGCTTATGATCCGCAATTTACGGTCAATAATAAATATGACGAGAAGATGGCACAAGCAGCTGAATCATTGGATATTTGCTTATGTATGATGATGAAAGTGGCAAATCAAGCTTTCAAGATAGAGAAACATGTTCACAACTACCCGCACTGTTGGCGAACTGACAAGCCGATATTATATTATCCACTTGACAGCTGGTTTATTAAATCAACAGCATGTAAAGATCGGATGATGGAATTAAATAAAACAATTAATTGGAAACCGGAGTCCACGGGAATCGGTCGTTTTGGAAAATGGCTTGAAAATCTGAATGATTGGAATTTAAGTCGTTCCCGTTATTGGGGAACACCGCTTCCCATCTGGCGTTCGGAAGAAGGAGAAGAAAAATGCATTGGGTCTGTAGAAGAACTTTACAATGAAATTGAAAAATCCGTAAATGCCGGATTGATGCAAAGAAATCCGTATAAAGAAGCCGGATTTATTCCTGGCCTATACAATAAAGAAAATTATGATAAGATAGATTTGCATCGTCCTTATGTCGATGACATTATCTTGATTTCAGAAAGCGGAAAACCTATGAGAAGAGAAACTGACCTGATTGATGTTTGGTTTGATTCCGGGGCCATGCCGTATGCACAAATTCACTATCCATTTGAGAACAAGGTACTACTGGATAGCCGTCAGGTTTATCCAGCGGATTTTATTGCTGAAGGGGTCGACCAGACTAGAGGATGGTTTTTTACCCTTCATGCCATTGCTACCATGGTATTCGATAGTGTGGCTTATAAAGCTGTTATTTCCAATGGCCTGGTGCTTGACAAAAATGGAAATAAAATGTCCAAACGTTTAGGGAATGCCATAGATCCTTTTGGAGCTATTGAGAAATTTGGTTCAGATCCACTTCGTTGGTATATGATTACGAATTCATCTCCTTGGGATAATCTGAAATTTGATACAGAAGGAATAGATGAAGTCCGGCGTAAATATTTCGGCACGCTCTACAATACTTATTCTTTCTTTGCCTTATATGCTAACGTGGATGGATTCACTTACAAGGAAGCGGATATACCTATGGAGCAACGTCCTGAGATAGACAGATGGATTATTTCCGTATTAAATACGTTGATAAAGAACGTCGACAGTTGCTATAATGGATATGAACCAACAAAAGCCGGAAGATATATTCAGGATTTTGTAAACGATAATCTTTCCAATTGGTATGTCCGTTTGAATCGTAAACGTTTTTGGGGAAGTAATATGTCTGTAGACAAACTGTCTGCTTACCAGACCTTATACACTTGCTTGGAAACTGTCGCCAAATTAATGGCACCTATAGCTCCTTTCTATGCCGATCGTTTGTACAAAGATTTGGTTTCTGTAACACATGAGGAAGATATTGTGTCTGTACATTTGGCGGACTTTCCTATATGTAACGAGCTGCTTATTAATACAGAACTGGAAGCAAGAATGCAAATGGCACAAGACGTGACGTCTATGGTGTTGGCTTTGCGGCGTAAAGTAAATATCAAAGTACGTCAGCCGTTGCAGTGTATAATGATACCCATTGTCAGCGAGTCTCAAAAAAATCATATCGAGGCTGTAAAAAATCTAATCATGAGTGAAGTAAATGTCAAGGAGATTCGATTTGCAGAGGGGTCGGAAGGCATTTTGATAAAGAAAGTAAAATGTGATTTTAAAAAGCTTGGCCCAAAATTTGGTAAACAAATGAAAGCTATCGCTGCTGCTGTCGCTACACTTTCTCAAGAAGAAATCGCTCAATTGGAGAAGAACGGATCATACACTTTGATATTTGATGAAAATAAAGCTATCATAGAATCCACTGATGTGGAAATTTATAGCGAAGATATTCCGGGATGGCTTGTCGCTAACGAAGGAAAGCTTACTGTCGCATTAGAAGTCACGGTAACGGAAAAACTCCGTCGTGAGGGCATTGCTCGTGAATTAGTCAATCGGATTCAGAACATTCGTAAAAACAATGGTTTTGAAATCACTGATAAAATTAAGATTACTTTATCGAAAAATATTCAAACAGATACAGCTGTCAACGAATATAATGAATACATTCGCAATCAAGTATTAGCAAATTCATTGACAATGGTTGACGAAGTCCCCAATGGTACAGAACTAAACTTTGACGATTTCTCATTATATATTAATGTGACAAAAGATTGTGAATAATTTTAAACCTTATTAGCCATGGCAGAAAAAACCAGATATTCAGATGCTGAATTAGAGGAATTCCGTGCTATTATCATGGAAAAGTTAGAATTAGCCAAACGTGATTACGAACAGTTGAAAGGTAGTATTATGAACACAGACGGAAATGATGTGGATGATACATCTCCAACATATAAAGTCTTGGAAGAAGGTGCTAATACTCTTTCTAAGGAAGAAACCACACGCTTGGCACAACGTCAGCTCAAGTTTATTCAAGGGCTACAAGCTGCTCTTGTTCGTATAGAAAACAAAACTTACGGAATTTGCCGTGAGACAGGTAAATTAATTCCTGCAGAACGGTTGCGTGCTGTTCCTCATGCTACTTTGAGCATTGAGGCAAAACAAGGAGGAAAAAAATAAAGAAACAAAATTTTATTTATGTACGGGCACTTCAGGTTACACCAGTCTTGTTTACGTCAGATAAGGTATAAATAAGGGTTGTGGTGTAACTTGTAGTGTTTCATTGTAATGCTCTTTCATAAAAGGATGAATAAAAAATTCACAAAAGGCCAACTATCTCTGATTATTATCATATTAGTGCTAGTAATTGATCAAATCATAAAGATTTGGGTAAAAACAAATATGTATTGGCATGAAAGCATACATATCACAGATTGGTTTTATTTGTTCTTCACCGAAAATAATGGAATGGCCTTCGGAATGGAAATTTTCGGAAAATTATTCCTTACATTATTCCGGATTATTGCTGTGGGTTTTATTAGCTGGTATCTGACAAAGATCATCAAAAAGAGGAAAGTCAAAACCGGATTTATTGTATGTCTTTCCTTAATATTTGCTGGGGCTGCGGGAAATATTATCGACAGTGTCTTTTATGGGCTTATATTCAATGAAAGTACAGTCTCTTCCATAGCCCAGTTCGTACCAATAGGCGAAGGATATGATAAAATATTTTATGGAAAAGTTGTGGACATGTTCTATTTTCCCATTATTGATACGCACTGGCCGGCATGGATTCCTATAATTGGAGGAGACCATTTCATCTTCTTTAGTCCTATCTTTAATTTTGCTGATGCCGCAATTAGTTGTGGTATTATCGCATTAATACTATTTTATAACAATTGTCTGAATCATAACCATCTATTAAAAAACACTCCGGAGGATAAATGAAAATAGGAAGTAAACATGTATTTTTCTTTTTTATCGCAGGAAGCATTCTATTTTCATCGTGTAAAAAAAATATGCCTTCCGGAGTAATACAGCCAGCCGAAATGGAGGCGGTATTATACGATTATCATATTGCCCAAGCTATAGGAAATGAATATAACGGAGAAGAACGATACAAAAAAGAATTGCTAATACAGTATGTATTTCAAAAACATAATACAACAGAAGCTCAATTTGACTCGTCATTGGTTTGGTATACTCGTAACACTGAGGAATTAAATAAAATATACGAACGGGTAGGCGAGAAGCTTAAAAAATTGAATGACATCATAGCCGCACAGTCGGGATCTGATATAAAGGCAAAGCTTAATCCCATCACAGGAGACACGGTTGATATTTGGCATCAATCAAGACTGTGTCGATTATCGAATGCGCTTATGACTAACAAGTTGATATTCCTTATTCCAGCCGATACGAGCTATAAAATTCGGGACAGCTTCATGTGGAAAGTCAATTCTTTATTTTTGGGAAGCGATACAATAAATAGGAATGCGGAAATGGAATTGAGCATTCGATACCTGAACGATTCGATTGTAAGCGCTTTTCATATTTTAAGTGAAGGAAGAAATGAACTATATGTTATAACTGATACGCTTCCTATAAAAGAACTCAAAGGATTTGTCTACTATGATGGAGACTCTCTAAATAATAAAACGCGAACATTATTACTTCATGACATTTCTTTGATGAGATATCATAACCCTAAAAGGGAAATTGAGAAGCCAACGGAAATCAAGAATAAAATAATTGTTACAGAAACAGATTCAGTTCGGGAAATAGAAAAAAAAGATACAATCTCGGAAAAGGAATCTTTTCGTTTGAGTCCACAAGAGTTAAGAGAACAAAGCCGTCCGGAACATGTACAGAAAAAAGTAAAACCTCAGCCACGGCCTATTCGTCAATCTAACAGAAGAAGGCAAACATCTCTTGATACACGACGATGAAGAAAAAATTTGCGGCTCATCAAGTGATTGTATCTAATGGCAATCACTATAAACAATATGTTGTAGAAATAGAAAATAAAGCGGTTATACGATTTTTTCCTTTAAAAGAAGAAGTCGCGTTCACTGAATGGATTGGAGGAACCATAATTCTCTCTCCTTACAATGAATTAATAAAAGAGATAAAATTCCCGGTGAAGATAGAATATCTTGTGACAATTCTTACTGAGGTTTGCAACCATCAAAAATCTCTTTATGCATGGCATATTTCGGCAGAAGATACTTTAGAAGGTGTCGTACACTCTGTCAGGCAATTACAAACATAAAACTTGCCTACGGAATTCTGCGCATACAATGGCTGTAGCAACTGCTACATTCAATGACTCGGACGTTTCATGTCCTAAAGGAAAGTTAGGTATATAAAGTCGCTTGGTAACCAATTTTTCTAAATTATGGCTGATGCCGTTTCCCTCATTTCCCATGATGATTAGTCCATTTTCAGACAAAGGTTGTTGGTAGATATTTTCTCCATTCAAGAACGTGCCATAGACAGGAACATTACTCAATGACGATACAAATTCTATCAGTGATCCGTAGTACAGTTTTACTCGCGCCAATCCTCCCATTGAAGCCTGTACGGTTTTTGGATTATAAACATCTACTGTATTAGATGAACAGCAAATATGTTCTATCCCAAACCAATCGGCCAAGCGAATAATTGTACCTAAATTTCCCGGATCCTGAATGTCATCAAGAGCCAAACATAATGCCCGAGAAGGTAATGAGGCATCCCATGTATACTCTTTCTGTCCAAATACTGCCAATACTTCCTGAGGGGTTTTCTGAAAACTTGCTTTTGCTAACTCTTCATGGGAAACTTCTATTATTTCGTCAGCGCGTATTTCCGGATGAGCTATGATCCATTCTCGGGAAGCTAATAACAAGTCGCATGAGAAATTTCTCAATAAATCATCAACCAATTTAGGACCTTCAGCAACAAACGCGCGCTCTTCTCTGCGTTTTTTCTTTATTTTTAAGGACTGGATATATTTAATTTTGGCCTTACTCAACATACAAATCTTAATTGTCAATAAAATAATAACAAAGTTACTAAATAATATTTATTTAATTCCTATATTTGTTATTCATTTTTGCATAAGCGGTAAACTTTAAATGAAAATAGGGAGTCATATATATTGTTTTCTCGTACTCTTAATACTGGTTTCTTCCTGTTCGGTTTCTAAATTCATACCAGATGGATCTTACCTGCTTGATGAAGTGAAAATTGTATCTGATAATAAAACTGTCAAACCATCCGCTGTAAGCGGTTATATACGTCAAAATCCCAACAACAGGTGGTTTAGTAGTATCAAGGTTCCCTTGTATATCTATTCTTTATCCGGAATGGATTCTACTAAATGGAGCAATAAATTCATACGTAAAATAGGAGATGCCCCTGTAATATATAATGAAACTGTTGCCGAATATTCCAAAACTGATATTATTCAAGCTTTACAGAATCTTGGTTATATGGGGGCTCAGGTAGAAGTAGAAAAACAAATAAAAAAGAAAAAATTAAAACTCATATACAATTTGCATACAGGACCAGAATATAAAATACGGAATATAGTTTACGATATTAAAGATAAAAAGATTGGGAATTTGCTTGCAAACTTATATAAAACAGGACTTTACAAAGGGATGCCTTTTAATGTGAATGTACTGAATACCGAAAGGCAACAAATTTCAGATTTTTTACAGTCCAATGGCTATTATAAGTTTAACAAAGACTTTATCACATACACAGCTGACACCACGTTAAATACTCATATAGTAGACATTACGATGTATTTGCATTCCTATAAATCACTCGACAAAATGGAACAGACACATCCGCAATACACATTGAATAGTGTTAATATTTTGACAGACTTTGATATATCTAAAGCACAGCAAGGAAATCGACTATACGAATATGACTCAGTGCGTTATGACGGATTGAATATCTTTTATCAAGATCAGATTTTTATCCGTCCGAGTGTGCTGGCAAACAATATATACATTGCTCCTGGAAAATTGTATAATGAAGAAGAAATACAAAATACCCAAAAAGCGTTTGGACGTCTGGGAGCTATTAAATATTCAGACATTAGATTTGTAGAAAGGGATAATGATCCTGAAGACAGTACCCGGCTAGATTGCTTTATTTTACTTGCCCGCAATAAACAGAAATCAATTAGCGTTGAATTGGAAGGTACGAATTCATCAGGAGATTTAGGAGCGGCGGCTTCTGTTTCTTTTCAAAATAGGAATCTTTTTAAAGGATCTGAGCTTTTTACTTTTAAATTGCGTGGAGCCTATGAAGCTGTGACGGGATTACAAGGATATACTAATGAAAATTATACAGAATATGGAGTAGAAGTAAGAATAAACTTCCCCCGTTTTTTATTTCCGTTTTTATCACGTGATTTTAAAAAGAAAATCAGATCCACTTCTGAGATTGACATACAGTTCAATTCTCAAATACGTCCTGAATTCTCTCGAAGAGTAGCTTCTGTTTCATGGAGTTATAAATGGAGTTCCAAATATAAGACACAACACAAGGTAGATGTATTAGATCTCAATTATATATATATGCCATGGATATCTCCAACCTTTAAAAAGAATTATCTGGATAGCATAAGCAATCAAAATTCTATACTAAAATACAATTATGAGAATTTGCTGATTATGAAAATGGGATATGGATTCTCATACCATTCTGCGGATGGAACCACTCATACAACTTCAGGGAATTCATACTCTGTACGTTTCAATATAGAAACCGCGGGAAACTTGTTATATGGTATTTCCCATTTGTTCTGTGACAAACGAAAAGAAAACAACCAATACACTATTGCGGACATTGCGTATGCTCAATATGTGAAAGGAGATATTGATTATGCGAAAAGTTTTCGCATCGATTCTCGTAATTCTATCGTTTTTCATTGTGGATTCGGTATAGCCTATCCATATGGGAATTCATCCATTCTTCCTTTTGAAAAGCGATATTTTGCGGGAGGAGCAAACAGCGTAAGAGGATGGTCGGTACGCCGGTTAGGCCCCGGAAAATTTGCGGGGAATGACAAAAACATAGATTTCATCAATCAATCAGGGGATATTAAGCTAGATGTAAATTTAGAATACAGAACCCGTTTGTTTTGGAAACTAAATGGGGCTCTTTTTGTTGATGCCGGAAATATCTGGACGATACGTGAATACGAGGAACAGCCCGGAGGAGCGTTTCGCTTCAACAGTTTTTATAAACAGATTGCGGTTTCGTATGGACTAGGGTTCAGATTTGATTTCGACTATTTTGTATTAAGATTGGATGGAGGCATGAAAGCTGTAAATCCTATATATGAAAATGGAAATGACAGATATCCAATTATTAGTCCTAAGTTTGGCAGAGATTTTGCTTTTCATTTTGCTGTAGGATATCCATTCTAAATATGTGAGTTCGAGATAGCATCTGGAGCTGGAACACCGTCTTGTAGAGAAAATCAAATTGTTTTCACCAAATTGTAGCAATTAATGTCGCGAAAAATGCGATGATTTGTGAAAACGTCTGATTAGCTTGATTTGTATTAAAAGGCTATATTTTCACGCAGCTAGCTGCATCGGCGAATGCAGCTATGTACGTTGGCACATGCAGCTAGCTGCGTCGGCACATGCAGCTATCTGCATTTTTTTACGTCAAATCGCGGGAAAATTGTTTATATAGGCAACAGGGAAAAACTGTACCTCTCTTCATAAGAGAAGTATCAAAATCGGAGACAAAAATAGACAAGCCGAATCAAACCCGCAAATTTTTTCGTGTTT
>CANQSM010000099.1 GCA_947626525.1 uncultured Phocaeicola sp.
AGCTCCGCCTGCCTTTCCGGCGTGCCCGTGACGCGCACGGACGAGGTCCGCCCGTCCCATTCCTCCGGCGTGACATGATAGTCCGTGCAAACCGTTCTCGTGCTCCGGCGGTGAATCACTTGGAAATAGAGGGTGCCGGTCTTGTCTTTGGCCGTTGAAGGGCGGAATTTAAGTTTGAATGATGCCATGATGAATTCATTTTGGTTTGTATGCCCTTAATATAAACCCGCTTTTCCGCAGTTTTCGGCCCATGGCTTTCTCATCGGCGGTATCCGCCCCGGCAAGCCCTTCGATGTTTGAGGTAAAATTATCGCTCCTTGTCCGGAACGGACAAATGGTTTTGTTGAATCAGAAACCGTTTTACTCCTTCCCGTACCGACGCCAGTCCGAAGCGGTCCGGATTGATTTCAGTGAGAGGCATCCAGCGGGCCTCCTCCACGTCGTCCCGCGCCGTGACGCGTTCGGTGTCTTTTACTGCGCAAAGGAAGAACATGTCCAGGGTATGTACCATAAAGCCGGAGTATTCGTATAGATTGGGCAGTGAAAAAAGGTAACGGGCCTCTTCCACAACCAGTCCGGTCTCTTCCTTCACTTCCCGCGCCACTCCTTCTTCTCCGGTTTCGTACATGTCAATGAAGCCTCCCGGCAAATCGAATGTCCCTTTGGCCGGTTCTTTGCCACGCCGGCAAATCAGTAATTCTTCCTGTGGGTTCAGAATGAAAGCTACCGTTGCGGAGCAAGAGTTGAAATAATAGGTGAATCCGCAGTCGGTACAATGTTTGGATTTCCCGTTGTGTATCTCGAAATGGGGCGAGCCACATTCGGGACAGTATTTGAATAGTTCAAGTGGATGCATAACGGTCTGTTTGTCAAATAGATTCCCGGCGAAATGAGCTGTCATGCCACGATACGACCTTGCCGTCCGATGTCCGCATTGATTTTTCGCCTCCATAAATAACTGTTTTCAGTCGCGAATCGGCGCCGGAGAGTTTGCTCCAGTAATTGAGCCCTTTGAAATAATCTTTGGAAAAAGTGGCTCCCGATTTGATTTCGTACGCATACTGCCGGTCCGCGTCCGTACGGATCAAATCTACCTCATTACCGGAACTGTCATGCCAGAAAGAGAGCGACGGCTCCAGCCCGCGATTGTAATCCTGCTTGAGAAATTCGTTGATAACCATATTCTCGAACAATCCGCCTCTTAAATAGTGCGAATCCAGTTGTGCGGCGTTCCGGATATCCAGCAATGAACACGCCAATCCCGTGTCGTAAAAATAGAGTTTCGGTGATTTGACGAGGCGTTTGGAAAAGTTGTTAAAGTCGGGACGCAGGAAATAGATAATGTAACTTTCTTCCAGAATCGAGAGCCATGCGTCAACCGTCGGCGCGGTAACGCCGCATTCGACGGCCAATGAAGCCTTGTTGAGCAACTGTCCGATGCGGCCTGCGCACAACCTGATGAGCCTGCGGAATTTCGACAGGTCTCCGATAGCCTTCATTTGTCTTATGTCCCGTTCGATATAGGTTTTGATATAGTTCGGGTAGTAGTCGGTCGGATCAATGTCGCGGTCGTAAATGCCCGGATACGCGCCCCGGAAAATCTCTTCGTTAATCGTCTGGGGCAGAATATCCGCGTCGCGCATCTCTTCATGGGAGAAGGGCAGCAAAGTCAGAATGCCTGCCCGGCCGGCAAGCGACTGATCGATGGCATCCATCAATTCTATATTCTGTGAACCGGTCAGGATGTACATACCCATCCTGCGTTCCCGATCCGTATGCGTTTGGAGATAGGAAAGCAGCGCCGGAACACGCTGTACCTCGTCAATGATGGTCTGCGACGAATAGGTGGCGATGAAGCCTCGGGGATCCTCCGCAGCGAACTCACGGTTGTCCAAATCCTCCAAAGACACACGTTCGTAATCCGGAAAGGTCAGTGCCGCCAATGTGGATTTGCCCGACTGACGAGGCCCGGTTATCGTTACGAACGGATACTTCGTCGCTAATTGCTGTAGTTTCTTCTGTTGGGTACGCTCTATCATACGAACATTATTTTATGCAAAAATAAAACACAATTTTATAATTGCAAAATCCGCGCGCTCCAAAATCCCGATGTTTTTTCATCTGTCCGCTTTCATCAGGATAAATAAATTATGCCGATGATTGGCCTTTATGTATAAAGGCTTGTCATCGGCATAAATTGAGTACGCTTCCGTACCAGGGACGTAGCGTAACGGAAGGGTTGATGTTTTTTCGGGAGGTTTATCCGAAAGCGAAGTTTAGGGATTCGCAATTACTGATAAGGGTCTTACCGTCCTTCTCGGAAAATACAATCTTGTTCTCACGTGCCAGCCATCCTACGGAAAGCGTGACATCCATTTCTTTCAGTTGAAGTTTGTCGGCCAAACTTTCAATTGAACTCTCTCTTACTTCGTTGAGTGCACGCCATATTTTGCCTGCGTTCTCACCAATTTCGATTTTTCCCATACTTGTAATTATTTATAGCCTGACGCTGGATTTTAAATCTTTTAGCAAATATAGGAATTCTTTTGACATAAAAATGTTCAATATGACGGATATTTCTGTTAAATAGTAACAAAAACACTGTTTTTGTTTTAGGCATGCGGAGGGATGAGTACAAATTTATCGATTTTTCTATGGACTTTGTGTATCTTTGTGCGGTCAGATTTGCGGAGAACGATACGTGGGGTGACTGGTTTCACTGTAAAATGAGAAAATGATGAGTGAAAATGTATGTATAAGAAAAGCGACCGAGGAGGACGCTGAGGCCTTGCTTGGAATTTACGCGCCTTATGTGGATACGCCTGTTACTTTTGAGAATGAAGTGCCTTCCATAGAAGAGTTTGTACGGCGTATCCGGGAAATATCTTCTTTTTATCCTTATATAGTATGCGAAATGGAGGGACGGGTTGTGGGATATGCTTACGCCCATCGGCAAATGGAGCGTGCCGCCTATCAGTGGAATGTCGAACTTTCCGTTTATGTGGAGAATCGCTTTGTCGGAAGAGGAATCGGGAAGCGGCTGTATAGGGTATTGATGGAGTGGCTGGAACGCCAGCATGTGAAGACGCTTTACGCATCGATTACTTTACCCAATGAGGCTAGTGTGGCACTGCATCGATCTTTCGGTTTCCGGGAAGTGGGCATTTGCCATCAGGCCGGCTATAAGTGTGGCCGGTGGCGTGATGTGATGTGGATGGACAGGCATCTCGGACCAATGGAGGGAGAACCCCGGATGGTGGAGTCATGGCTGAATGTCGGGGGATGAGATTGTTTTTGGATATATAATAATCGAATGGAGACAGCTATCAGACGACGGAATCCTTACCTCATAACTCGCGCGCTCCGCACATTTATGTGGGCATCGATATTGGCCGCCGTATCAAATCAGCTGGCAACGACCACCGATGCCGTTGTGGTGAGCAATTTGATAGGGCCCGACGCCATGTCCGCCATAAATGTCGTGATGCCCGTGCTGACCCTTTTTACCTGCCTGATGATTCTTTTCGGCATAGGAGCGAGCAGTGTGGCGGCAAAGGCAATCGGACGCTGCGACGATGAAACGTCCAACGGCATGTTTACGTCATGCTTGATTTCATCGGGCGTTACTTCTATGGCGCTTGCGCTCTTGATGTACCTCCTCAGCCCTATCATCGTAGAGGCATTGACGCAGGGGAATGAGGGCATTTACAGTCATGCCCTGCCTTATCTCCGAAGCATGAGCCTGTTTGTCCCGTTTCTGATGTTGGCGGGTGTTTTGGAAAATTTCGTGAAAACCGACGGGAATCCCCAGCCTGAAGAGTGTACAGGTTTTGACATAGCCATGGAGGAATTCGCCATGCGTGACACCGACGCCTATCGGGAAGCGAAAGAGTGGTACATGAACACGTTCGGAAGTTTGGAGGTCGACAGCGTTCCGATGCCGGACACGCATGACGAAGAAATCCGCTTCGCCTCCCATGATCGGAGACTTGGCGTCGGGAGCGGGGAGTTAGACCGCTTCTGCCGACGGTTGGGCATCACGCCCAATATCTTGACCGTTGCAGCGTTCGGCCGCCTTTTAGGCGCATACGCCAATATGTCGGAATCGCTGTTTGCCACGATTTACAACGGGCGAAACAGCACACGTGTGGCACGGACCATGGATATGATGGTCAAAACATTGCCGGTCTATTGCAGCTGGAAGCCGGACACTCCGGTCCCGGAGTATCTCCGCGGCGTCAAGCGGCAGATGTTAGACGCCATGAGCAACGACATTTATTCTTTTGCCGAACTTGCCGCGGCAACGGGTATCAACAGCGACGTATTGTTTGCCTATCAAGGGGATTATCTTACCATTGACCGCGTTTGCGGAAAATCGGCGCAGCCGGTTCCCTTAGAAAGGAATGCCACCGGCTCCCCGCTCGATTTTCAGGTATTCCTTCGTGACGGGGAACTGACTCTTCATGTCGAATATATGCTCAACAGGTATTCGGAAGAGTTTATAGAGGAAATGGCACGTAGTTATGCCGCAGTCTTGAAGTCGATGCTCGAAACCGATTTGATGTCGAAGCTCGAATTGACAGACGCGTCCCAAACCGAGAGGCTCGACCGTTTCAACAGGACGGAAGTCCCCTATGACAAGACGCAAACGGTCGTAACCCTTTTCGACGCGGCGGCTGCCGCATACCCCGATAATATCGCCGTCATTTATCGGGATAAAAAATATTCCTATAAAGAAGCAGCCCTGTTGACGGATGCAATCGCGGCGGAATTGAACAGGCGGGGACTTGCGGGCGGCGATGTAGTGGGCATCATGATACCCCGTAGCGAATGGATGGTTTTGGCATCATTGGGTGTACTGAAAGCCGGTTGCGCATACCAGCCTCTTGACAGTTCCTATCCTGCGGAGCGTCTCAATTTCATGATTAAAGACGCGAACGTCAGACTGCTCATCACAACGGAGGAGTTGCGTGCTCTCATCGGAGAATACGAAGGGGAGGTATTGTATATAAAGGATATTGAGAAACTCCGACCTTGCGCCCGACAAAATTACAAGGGGAAACCGGAAGATCTTTTCACGTTGCTCTATACGAGCGGTTCGACCGGCGTGCCGAAGGGCGTCAGACTGACGCATTCCAATCTGGTATGTTTCATTGATTGGTATATTCGATTTTACGGCTTGCAACCCGGCGATTGCGTGGGCGCTTATGCCTCTTATGGTTTTGATGCCAATATGATGGATATGTATCCGGCACTTACGCGGGGAGCTTCCGTCTGCATCATTCCGGAAGATATACGCCTTGATATGGAGCAGCTCAATGCTTACTTGGTCGCAAACAATGTTACACACCAGTTCATGACTACGCAGGTGGGACGGCAGTTTGCGAGTCGCGCGCTATCGGCAGGACGGCAATATCAGCTTTATCGGCCGGATGGACGGGCAGGTGAAGATTCGCGGGTTCAGAATCGAACTCAGCGAGGTGGAACAGGTCGTTCGGGATTTTCCAGGTATCAAGGATGCCACCGTAGTGGCTTTCGATCATCCGTCGGGAGGAAAATATATCGCGGCTTACATCGTGAGTGACGAATCGCTCGACACTTCGGCCGTGGCGAATTTTATCCGTGAGAGAAAGCCTCCTTATATGGTTCCCGCCGTGATTATGCAGATAGAACGCATACCGCTCAATCAGAATCAGAAAGTCAATCATCGGGCGCTTCCGGTCCCTGAATTCAAAGCCGGGCAGACGGAACCGGACAATAACCGGCCTCTGAATGCATTGGAACAGGAACTTCATGACATGGCAGCGAAGGTGACGGGAGTGGAGACCTTCGGGATTTCCACGCCTTTCTCGGACATAGGACTTACCTCTATTTTGAGCATAAAGCTCTCATCGCGGTTGTATAAACGTTTTGGAGAAGAAATTCCTTCGAAAGCGCTCCTTAACGGAGGTTCCGTTGAAACAATAGAAAATATTCTTTTGGCACGATGGATGAATCCGGGACATCAGGAAAAAACGGCCCCGGAGCCGTCCATAGAGGAGAAGAAAGCGACACCGCTTTCTTTCCCCCAGACGGGAGTCTATTTTGAGTGTATGAAGCGCCCTGCCGATGTTGTATACAATATACCTGCTATGATTAGATTCGATAGGAGCGTCTCCGGTGACAGGCTCCAAGAGGCTGTCGTGGCAATTGTGAAAGCGCATCAGGTACTTTGCACGAAATTTGAAAATACCGAAAACGGCGTAATGCAGCTGCATAACGGCGATACGGAGGTGGACGTGGAACGTTGTCGTCTTTCGCCTCAAGAATTTGACGCATTCAAAAGAGAGTTCGTCCGGCCGTTCCGTCTCTCTTCGGGTCCCCTTTACCGTTTGGCTGTCATCGAATGCGAAAATGACATTTACCTTTTTACCGATTTTCATCATCTTGTTTTTGACGGCACCTCTTTCGATATTTTCCTCAATCAGCTACGGGACGCTTTGCGGGGGATAAGTCCTGCCGCAGAGACATATACTTATTCCGCGTATGTGGCAGATGAAAAGGGTTTTGAGAATTCAGCGCTTTTTGAGGAAAACCGCCGTTTCTATGCCGGTATGCTGGAGGAGATGGAGAGTGCCAGCGAAATTTCTGCCGATCTCAAAGGGAAAGAGGCGGAGGGCAAACTCACGAGTGTCCATTCTCCATTTGACATGACACAGGTCGAGCAATATGCCCGCAATCACGCAACGACCCGGCAGCGATAATGCTGGCGGCTGTATTTTATACGATTTCTCGCTACATCAATGATACCAATGTTTATCTTTCCACCATCAGCAGCGGGAGAAGCGATGTCAGGACAAGCGATACGTTCGGAATGTTTGTCAATACCCTTCCGCTTGGAATAAAGATTGGCGAAGAAACGTCGGCCGAATTTATCGGTAAGAGCGCCGCTGTTTTTCAGGGAGTCATCGAGCATGAAAAATACCCGTTTGCGAAAATTGCCGCCGATTTCGGCTTCAAGCCTCAAATTGTTTACGAATACCAGCTTGGCGTTATAACCGGGAACGATTTTCCGGAGATGAAAGGGATAGACCCGTTAGAAATGAACTCGGCCAAATTCAAACTCTCTATACATATCGAGACAGTTGACGGCAAACCCAGCGTAGTCGTTTTCTATAACGACGCGCTTTATAGCCGCGCCCTGATGGAGGGATTGGCAAGAAGCATCGTGATTGCTGTCGGGAAGATGCTTTCCGAACCGGAGGGGAAAATCAAGAAAGTTGATTTCATTGACAAAGAGCGAGAAAAGGAACTCAATGAATTTCATACCGTTGCGACCGCAGCGCCGAAATTCGGCTATTTCCATGAGGGGCTCGAACATCAGGCATTTGTGCAACCCGATAAAAAGGCACTTGTGGCTTGTGACGGAGAGTTTTCATATTCAGAACTCGACGCCTATGCCAACAGAATTGCCGACAGTCTGATAAAAAGAGGTGTGAAAGAGCAGAGCCGTGTTGCGCTGATGCTTCCCCGCACTTCCAGAATGATTATGGCGATGTTCGGTGTGATGAAAGCCGGCTCTGCCTATATTCCTTGCGACCCGGAATATCCCGTTGAGCGAATCCAACATATTTTGAACGACAGCCATGCCGCCTATATCATTACCACGGCCGATCGTGTACCCGATTTCCCGAATGCCATTGATGTAGAAACGCTACTTGACGGGGCAGCCACGAAGCCGGAAATCCATATTACGCCAAAAGATTTGGCATATCTGATTTATACATCGGGCTCTACCGGCAAGCCGAAAGGGGTCATGCTGCGTCATGAAAGCATTGCGAATTATCTGACCGACCATCCGGCAAACAGCCACATTCACGCATTGGCAGCTACGGCGAAAACCTTGCTCTCGATAACTACGGTGTCGTTCGATATGTCGCTGAAAGAAATCGGTGCCGCATTGTTCAACGGCCTGACGCTTGTGTTCGCTGATGAAGACCATACGACGAACCCGATTCATTTGGCTGCACTGTTTGAAAAGACAGAAGCCGATGCTTTCAATACGACGCCTTCGAGAATGTTGCAGTTTATGGAACTCCCGGCGTTTGTCAAGGCTTTGGGCAGGCACTTGACAAAGCGAAAGAAGATCCGAAAAAGGCAGAGCAACTTTCAAGTCTCCTTGCTTATCAGAATATGACCAAAGGGCAAAAGTCTGCCGATGTGGTTCGTCAAAATACATACACCATGCAGGTTTTGTACAGGTTGGGTTATCGTTGGTCTCCGACGTCTTGGGATTATCTCGACCGTTTCTTTACGGCCATCAGCGGTTTGGGCTTCTTCGATAAATGAGAATATATGTAAAACGGAAAACAGGTGCAAATGGCATACAACTCATTAAAACGTGTTAAGAGAATCGTTGGAACCAGCGGTGTTTTGCTAATCATGACGGCTGCCGTGCTGCTTGAATTGATAGCAATAATTCAGTACGAGTATTCCCATGACGAGATTACGAAAAACCTCCGGCTTCGGGCGGAAAGTGAACTTCGGGCAAAAGACCTTGCCATTCAAAATATTTTGAAGCAGGTGGAAACAGCTGTGGAAAATCATGTGTGGGATGCCGAAAGGCTCTTGGCCTATCCTGATTCGAGCTATGTTGTTACGCGTCGGCTTGTAGAGCAAAATTCAAATATCATCGGCAGTTCCCTCTCTTTTATTCCGAACTATTATTCCTCGGAAGGATATTGGTTTGAAAGTTATGCTGTCAGGCGAGAAAATGGCGTTATCGAAACGATGCAGTTGGGGTCGGCTGAACACGACTATACCGGCATGGAGTTTTTTGAAATGCCGGTCGAGATGGATTGCGCCAGATGGTCTAACCCTTATTTGGACAGCGATGGGGCGCGAATGTTGCTGACTACCTATTCCGAACCTGTGCACGATAGCTCGGGCAGGGTGGTTGCCGTGCTCGATGCCGATGTTTCGCTCGATTGGCTTGACAATATTCTGAGTATGCAATATGTTTCTCCTTCGAGCTACCATATTTTGATGTCGCATACGGGTCAGCTTATGAGTTATCCTGATAAGGGAAAGGTCATGCGGAGTACGTTTGAAGAGGTCGTGTCGGGAATGAAAGACACGTTGCTCTTTGACCTCAACCGCAGAATGCTTGCCGGAGAAAGCGGAATGGAGATAGTGAGCGATGCAGAGGGAGACAAATACTATGTGTTTTATTCGCCCGTTGGCGAAGACACGGGGTGGTCGCTCGCTGTCGTGAGTTCTGAGAATGAGGTTTTTGGTGAATACGACAAGATGAGAACACGTCTTTTGTGGCTTCGTATCATCGGTATTGTTATTTTGGGATTCATCGTTTTCCGTTTTATGCGGAATGTCGGTCGTTTGCAAAAGATTACGGTCGAACGTGAAAGAATAGGCAGTGAGTTGTCTGTAGCTCGAAGCATACAGATGGGTATGCTTCCTAAAGGGGGCATCTCCAAAAACGGCAGCGAGATGCTGGAAATCGAGGGCTTGCTGGTACCGGCACAAGAAGTGGGCGGTGATCTGTATGATTATTATGTCAAGGACAATCGTCTTTATTTCTGCATTGGCGATGTGAGCGGAAAGGGGGTTCCGGCCTCGTTGTTGATGACAGTAACGCAAAGTCTGTTCCGCAGTCTCGCCTTATGCCGCTGGCGCTGCGAAAACTGTGGAATATATGAATTTGTCGATGGCGGACATGAATGACTCTAATATGTTTGTTACGCTGTTCGTAGGTGTGCTCGACTTGATTTCCGGAAAACTTGACTACTGCAATGCCGGGCATGGTGCTCCAATCTTGATAGGAAAAGAAATTTCATGGCTTGATGTCGTGGCGAACCTTCCTGTCGGCGTATGTTCGGACTTCAAGTATCAGGGACAGGAGGTGGTGCTCCCTTCCGGCTGCACATTGTTCATATATACAGACGGTCTGACGGAGGCAAAAAATTCGGAGTATACGGAATTTGGCGAGGAACATATGATTCAGACACTGGAGAAAATAAGGGGCAATGGTTTGCCACCGGCGAAACTGCTTGAATATATGGCCAGTGAAGTAAATAAGTTTGTCAAGACTGCCGAGCAAAGCGATGACCTTACGATGCTTGCATTCTGTTGCAAAAGAACAGACGGATCGAAAAGCAACGAAAAAATAGTTTTAAAAAACAATCTCGAAGAAATTCCACGATTGAACGAATTCGTCGGGCGTTTTGCTAAAAAAGCGGGCTTTGACGATGCTGATGTATGGGACTTGAAACTCGCCTTGGAAGAAACGACGGTCAATGTGATCAATTATGCCTATCCTTCCGGTCTGGTGAATGAAATTGTTGTCGAGGCTTGCTTTGATGAAACAGAAATACGCTTCGAGGTTATCGACAGTGGAAAGGCATTCGATCCGACCGCCGTTGCCGATGCCGACGTGTGCCTGAATGTCGATGAACGCGAAATAGGTGGACTCGGCATATTTCTCGTGCGTCGGATTATGGACGAGGTGCGGTATGCCCGAAGCAACGACAGGAATTACCTGACGCTTATAAAAAGGAAGAAATCGAGAATCTAATTAATGAATAAAAATATGAAAACGATAATCAGTGAAGAGAACGACAAAATGATTGCTGTACTTGAAGGAGAACTTGATACGGCAGCGGCTGTCCAGACAGAGAAGGATTTCCAATTGTTGATGGATTCCAAAGGAAAAAATATCGTGCTTGACTGCACGGGTTTGCAATATATATCTTCGAGCGGGTTGAGGCTATTCCTCAGTCTCTTGAAACGTACAAAAGCAAACGGAGGCACCCTTACTATCGAAAATATCGGCGACAACATCAAAAAAGTGTTTTCGATGACCGGATTCTCTGCATTGTTCGATATCAGGTAAAAACGAAATACACTTTCTGAAGAGATGGTTTATATCGAAGATGCTCCGGAATCTTTCACTGACGAGATGTATCGGAGGGAGCTTTCGAAAGTGTCTGACCAGCGCCGTGAGGCAGCAGAACGGCTTTTGAGGGCGCATGACCGGATTCGGAGCGTTTTGTCATACCGATTGCTTCAGCATGGCTTAAAGTGCGAGTATCGAATCGATGTGGCACCAGAATTTATATTCAATGAGGACGGGAAACCTTTTTTAAGGGACTACCCGCAAATATATTTCAGCCTCAGCCATTGCGACAAGGCTGTTGCTTGCGCGATTAGTAAATGTCCTATCGGAATCGATGTGGAAACTCTTCGTCCGTTCGATGCCGAGCTTGCCGAATATGTATGCAGCGAAGAAGAATCTGCTGCAATTTCGGCTTCTCCCGATCCGGCGGTTGCATTCACGGCATTATGGACTAAAAAGGAAAGCCTTTACAAGATGCTTGGTACAGGGCTGCCCTCTAAGGAAAAGTTGCAGCAGATTCTTCATTTGCCGTTTCAAGCCTCTTTTGAGACAATAGTAAATAAGGTTGCGGGATATGTGCTTTCAACTTGCCGATAGCGAGTTTGACGATCAGTCATACGAAAAATAATCGGGCAAAGCCTATTTGGGTTGTTGCGGATTCACTGGGAACAATTCTTCAAAACAAAAATCGCTGACGAGTTAGTTATTCAACTGTTAGCGGTTTTCTTTGTACCCAGACACGCATTTGAAATATTAAATAGTCGTCCCTTAAAAAAAGCACTTATCTACTGGTATTCATTAATTTAATCAATAAAAGTATTTGATAAATCTGCAAGTTTTCTTATCAT
>CANQSM010000100.1 GCA_947626525.1 uncultured Phocaeicola sp.
CGGCGAATCTTTTTGTAATTCAGGAACATTCGCTATCTTTGCGCACGTCCTTTCCGCCTCTATATAAGAGGAGGAAGGAAAGAAAGAAATTAAAAAAGGGGGGGGGAAGAAGATGTCCACTGCATAGGGACATTCAATGCAAATAAAAAGCATATATTGCGAACATGACAAGGCATATTCGCAATATAGTATAAATCTTACGCAGCGTGAATAAATGTATTTCTAACGGGTTATATCACCAGCCTGTATTTCCCCATACAGCCTTATACCATCGGGTATTTTGAAAAGCCTTATTCCATGCGGCATGAGAAGAAGAATCATAAGGCACATACATAGAAACTCCGCCATAAGGAGAAAGTGACTCGTCCACTACTTTTAACCATCTTCCCATGGAGCCTCCTCTATACCATTCATCCGTATGGATGCGGCAAACGACAGCCTTTCCAAACTGCACCAGCCATTGAGCATATTCCCCCACTTCGGAAAGAGAATGTATCACACCGTGGATATCATAGAATTCCGGAAATGAAGAAGTTCCCCGATAAGTCTGTATCCCATCGCCTACCGGCAACGGCTGTCTGCCTGAAGCTTTCCGGACGATAACAGGCGCTGTCACTTCCGCCAAAGCATCCAACTCGTCACACTTTATGGCTGATAACAAACAACCATAATTATTTTTATCGCCCTTTACCGTTGTGTTGTATACAGATGAATAATATTCGTAATTACCTCTCACAATACCTTCTATATTTACCGTGGCAGCAAACATCGAAGAAAGAATCCTGTCGTATTTCGCCCCTATAACAGGTGTCTCCGCCGGGCAGCCTATCACATAATCCGTGACCTCTTTCAACTCGTATGCGACCTCAATGCCCTGCATATAACAAGCATCCCAATAGAGAAAATCCAAATGGCCAAAACCGGCAAGGACTTCCGCCAAGGCGGAAATCTCCATCTCTATTCCATAATTAGAGCCCGTATTTTTCTCATTATCCACCCCTATGGAACGGGAATCCTTAATATAGCCCTCGTCCACGGGAAGCCAGCCGCTGCCATGTGACCACATGACCAATCCATAACTTCTTGCCGGATAGTTTTTTTTCACATAGCCCAATACGTCCCTCAGCACGGCGGGATCTGTCGAACAAAGCTCTCCGGTATACTCATGCACCGACTCGGCCTGAGCCTTCACTTCACCGGATGCTTTCTTTATTTCATAAATACAAGGAGTTAATGACGAATTGGCGTTATCTAAAAATACGATCAGATGGTCGTTGTCAGGAATAGAAGAAGCTCCCTGAATCATCTCATCGATATCCAGGCGCGCATAATCCGACAGTGAGTTCTCCGCCATCATATACACCACGACCGTACGATTGGCAGGCCCGGGTTCCGGCAGTCGCGGTTCATCATCCTTGCAAGCCACCAAACCGGCCAGACCGTATAGCAGGCTTAAAACAGAAATATATGTACGAAAAACATTCATCCGTGAATCTTTATTAATTGTCCAAATCCATCTCTTCCGGCTTCGTATACTGAAACTCATCCTTACCCAGACGCTGAATCACCACGGAATGATCATTCATGTACTTTCTCGTCAACAGAGCCGCTTTCTTCCGCAACCTGGCCTTATCTTCCGAAAAATAAGTGATGCATGTATGATTCCGATTTCCATCTTTCGATTCCAAATAATTTCTCAACTGATAACTATAATCCTCTCTCAGAGGCAAAAAGCCTTCCCTGGTCAGTTTCACATCGGGCATAGCCTGCACATCCGTAAGATATACCAACGAATCTGTAAAAGAAATGGAAACGCCCATGACATATACCTGCTTGACGCCTTTCTTCCTTAAAGAAAAGGCAGAGCACAGCGTGAATATTAAAAAAAGAGCTGCCAGGCATTTAAATACTCTCATAACTGTCTTCTTTTTTTGATTTTCCCTGCAAAGGTAACAAATCCCCACGCAGGAAAGCAAACTTTATCATTAAATTAACAATCAATAAGAAAGCCAACCTGCTCCGGCAGATTGGCTTTCCCTGATTAAAAGACTAATACCTACTATTTCTATGATTACCTGTTGAAACTATTCCTGCGCCAAATCAACGGCATAATTGGCACGTTTGCCTGAAGGGAAGACACCTGTAACAAACAATACCTGTTCGGGAGACTGCGCCGCGGCTTTCAAGACATTTTCCAAATCGGCCACACTGCGCATGGGTTCCCCGTTTGCTTTCAGGATGATAAATCCTTTGCGTATGCCGGCCTCCTGCATCTTGCCACCGGTTACACCTGTCACTTGAAGGCCATATCCCAAATTCAACTGCTTTTTCAGTTCCGCCGGCAACTCCTTGAACGCGGCTCCCAGTATTTCCATACCCGCATTCTTCACCACTTTCGTATTGCCCTGCGCATTTTTCAGAGTGACGGAAACGGTCTTCTCCTTCTTATCCCGAACCAGTGTCACACTTACCTTATCGCCCGGACGATGCTTAGCCATATTCTCCTGCAACTCAGCCATGTTCTTTACTTTCTTTCCATCTATGGCAGTCACCACATCACCCGATTTGATATCCGCTCCGGCCGCCGCACCGCCTTCTATGACTTCAGAAATCCAGACACCTTCCACAACACCCAAATCCTTACTCTTCAGTTCCTCGTTGATGTCACCGCCTTTCACTCCCAGCAAGGCACGCTGTACCGTCCCGTATTGTTTCAAATCGGTGACTACCTTTGTCATAATACTTGTAGGTATGGCAAAACCATAACCCGTATAAGTGCCTGTAGGGGAAGTCAGAACAGCATTGATGCCAACCAGCTCTCCGTTCACATTGACCAACGCTCCTCCACTATTTCCTTCATTTATGGCCGCGTCCGTCTGGATAAAGGATTCGATACCTCCATTATAGACTCCCAACGTACGCGCTTTCGCACTTACGATTCCAGCCGTTACCGTCGAAGTCAGATTAAACGGGTTTCCTACGGCAAGTACCCACTCTCCTACCTTCAAGGCATCGGAGTCTCCCACCGGAATGGCAGGAAATTCATCCCCCTCTATTTTGATAAGGGCCAAATCCGTGCTGGGGTCGGTACCAATCAAACGTCCCTTGAACTCCCGGTTGTCATTCAAAGTCACGGCAATCTCATCGGCTCCGTCCACCACATGGTTATTCGTCACGATGTATCCATCCTTGGATATAATCACCCCCGACCCAATGCCGACACGCGGCTGGGTCTGCACCTCACGGCGTTGTCCGCGGCCATCCCCAAAGAAGAAATCAAAAATATCCGCCGGGGCCTGCACCGTCTGCACTTTCCCGTTTTGAGTGGATTTTATATGTACCACCGCATGCAATGAGCTTTCCGCCGCCTTCGTCAAATCGACCGGCTGTACATTCGCGCCATTATAAGAAACCAATTTCGAATTCCTGTTCGTCTGAAAGGCTTCCTCAAAAACCAGACTGTCCTTTCTCTCCGATTTCATCAGCATATAGGTAGTAAAACCTGCCACACCCGAGCTTAAGAGAATAATGGCCACTGCTCCAAAGATTTTTTTAGTTGTCTGTTTCATAATTAATATCCTTTTAATTGTTAATTTCGAACCTTGTTTTAACATTCACGGTGTTAAAGTAAAAACAAAAACCATTCTCTCCGCATCTTTGTCACTGTTTTTTGCTATCTTTTAACAGAGCCTGCCATACGCTTAACAGCAGTTAAGCCGGCAAACTGCCAAATTTACATTCATTATACATACCTGACAATCTGTGTAAAACGACTATTTTTCAAACATTTTTCTGTTTAATAAGTTATTTTTTCTACTTTTGCAGAAGAAAGCAGATAACCGGTCTGTCGCCGTCGTATTTTTACGGAGGAGGAAAGTCCGGGCAGCACAGAGCGTCCTACTTCTTAACGGGAAGCTGTCCGCAAGGATGGAGCAGCGCAGAAGAAAATAACCGCCAACCGTCAGGCTGGTAAGGGTGAGAAGGTGAGGTAAGAGCTCACCGGCCATGTGGTGACATATCGGGCCGTGCGCCTTAGGAGCTGTAAGATCATGTAAACCGGCGTCATGAGGATGGCTCGTCCCAATTCGTCGGAGGGTAGATTGCTAGAGCCTTTTGGTGACAAATGGCGTAGATAAATGACAGACACTTTGCAAAAAGTACAGAACCCGGCTTACAGGTTATCTGCTTTTTCATACCTTTAAAAACAATCGCGCTCCAATACAAATGAAAAGAATCGACCGCCGCAATCCGGCATCAGATGTATTTATTATAGGAAATCACTTTTTCCTTGCCTTTCCGGGATTTAGGACGTTTGCCTTTCAGCGGATAGCCGATTGCGATATCCAGCAGGAGGCGTTTTGAGGCAGGTATCCCCAATATACGTTTCAGCTCTTTCTCATCAAACCATCCTAAAATACACGAGCCCAATCCTTCCGCCTCCGCGGCCAATGTGATATGTGCCGCCGCTATGCCTATATCGATGAAAGGAAAATGTTTATCCTTTATCTTCGATCCGAGCATGGAGGTAATGTTAGCGGATTCCTCTACAATAAGAATGTGTACCGGAGCATCTTTTGCAAATTTATTCATTCCCAGTCCGGCCGTAGCTTTTCCCACCTTGACCGACAACTCCTTGTCCGTTACAACCACGAATTTCCAGGGCTGCGCATTACACGCTGACGGGGAGAGACGGGCTGCCTCCAGAATGCGGTCCAACTTTTCCTGTTCTACCATACGGCCCTTATCATAAGCGCGATCGCTCTGACGGGAAGCCGCCAATTCTAAAAAATCCTTCATCTATTTATACTGAATCATTTTACTGAGATACTTACCTATAATATCAAATTCTATATTTACGACGCTCCCCAACTGAAGAGTATGAAAATTGGTATGCTCATAAGTATAAGGTATAATCGCTACCTGGAAAGTATTATCCGTAGGATTACATACTGTCAGACTTACTCCGTTGACGGTCACAGAACCCTTATCGACCGTAACATAACCGCGGCGGGCCATTTCTTTGTCAAAGGCATACTCAAATGTATAATACCAGCTGCCGCCGGCATCCTCTATCCTTATGCACCTGGCTGTCTGATCCACATGTCCCTGTACTATATGCCCGTCCAAACGCCCGTTCATCATCATGCTGCGCTCCACATTCACTTTATCTCCGGGTTTCAGCAATCCGATGTTGGAACGTTCTATGGTTTCTTTCATCGCAGTTACCGTATAAGTTCCATTTTCTATTTTCACGACCGTCAGGCATACCCCATTATGAGAAACGCTCTGGTCTATTTTCAGTTCATCGACAAATGAACATGTTAAAGTCAGATGGAGATTCTCAAACTCTTTCACCGCCGAAACGACTTCAGCGTATTCTTCAACTATTCCAGAAAACATATTGCTCGGTTATTTTTATTATTCAGGCCGTAAAAATACAAAGAAAAACGTGAAAACCATCCGTCCTTTACAATGTTTCTTAATTTAATAGACAAAAACAAACATTTTATCGGCACAAACCAAAAAGGCATCTATTCTTTTTGTCCCGTTTTCAAATGAGCCATATCTTTGCCATGTTAAATTTTAAGGTAATTATGAAACGAAGGAAGCTCATTCTCATAGGTTCCGCACTCCTGATAGGAGGCGGATTGCAAGCCCAGAACGAAGGTGACGCATGGAGCCTGAAAGATTGTATCGATTACGCTGTTAAAAACAATATCCAATTGCAAAAGAGCCGGATAGCCCGGAAAGAGAGTGAAATAGATTTGAAGCAGGCCAAAGCCGCTCTTTTTCCAAGCCTGTCGTTCAGCAGCAACCAAAATGTGACAAACCGCCCTTACAGTGAATCCCAGACGAACATTGTGAATGACGGGAGCGGCAATCTGACAGCAACTTCCAGCAGCAGCGAGACAAGTTACAACGGGAGCTACGGCCTGAACGCTTCGTGGACCGTATGGAACGGAGGGCAACGTTTGAAAAACATCAAGCAGCAAAAACTAAACACGCAAATTGCCGGCCTAAGCATCACCGCATCGGAAAACAGCCTGCAGGAATCCATTACCCAGCTTTATGTACAGATTCTATATACCATAGAATCCATAGAGGTGAACAAAAAAGCCTTAAGCCTATCGGAAATGCAACGCGACAGGGCTAAAGAGATGCTGGCAGTAGGGAGCATTGCCAAAAGTGATTTGGCTCAGCTGGAAGCACAAGCAGCCAACGATAAATACCAGGTGGTCAGCGCGCAAGCGACTTTACAGGATTACAAACTGCAATTGAAACAATTATTGGAAATCGACGGGACCAATGAAATGCATCTTTCCACACCTGCCGTCAGCGACGAGCAGGCCCTGCTTCCGCTTCCGTCCCCAATAAGCGTGTATGAGGCCGCTTTGGCCCAACGCCCCGAGATAAAAAGCGGAAAGTTAAATATAGAATCGGCCAATCTGAACATACGCATCGCCAAAGCCGGCTACATGCCGACAGTAAGCCTCAGTGCCGGAACCGGGAGCAGCAACGGAAGCGGAAAAGGGACAGGATTCGGAGAACAGATTAAAACCAACTGGAACAACTCGATAGGGCTGACACTCTCCGTGCCCATCTTCGATAACCGGCAAAATAAAAGCACAGTGGAAAAAGCTAAATTACAGCGTGAAAGCGTAACACTGGATTTACTGGATGAACAAAAGAATCTATTCAGTACCATTGAAAAATTATGGCTGGACGCACGAAGCGCGCAGGAGAAGTTCTCAGCGGCCCAGAGTAAAGTGGAAAGCTCGCAAATCAGTTACGATTTAGTGAGTGAACAGTTCCGCTTAGGACTAAAAAACACGGTGGAACTACTTACGGAGAAAAACAATCTGCTCAGCGCGGAACAGGACAAGCTGCAATCCAAGTATACAGCAATCCTTAACGCACAGTTGCTGAATTTCTACCAAGGCGGGGAAATCAATCTGTAATCATTTATGTGTAACCAAAAAAAACAAATAAACTATATGAGTAAAAAAGTGAAAATTATTCTTGCAACCCTCATGCTGCTTATTGTAATCGGAGGGATATGGACATGCGGCGGTTCAGGAAGCAAATACAAAGTGACTTATGAATCCGGAACCGTTCAAAAAAGGGATATCAGCAGCAGTGTGACGGCAACAGGCACGGTTGAACCCGTCACTAAAGTAGAAGTCGGAACGCAAGTTTCAGGTATTGTAAGCAAGCTTTACGCGGATTACAACAGTAATGTGAAAAAAGGAGAGGTCATAGCCGAACTGGATAAGACCAATCTTCTGAATGAACTGGCTTCCGCGAAAAGCAATCTGGCAAGTTCAAAAAGCGAATATGAATATCAACTGAAGAACCATACCCGAATGAAGACATTGCATGAAAAACAACTAATCAGCGACAACGATTATGAATCAGCTCTGCTTTCATACGAGAAGGCCAAAAATACCTATGAGACCAACAAAAATGAAGTGAACAAGGCCCAGACCAACTTGGGATATGCCACAATCACCTCCCCCATCGACGGCATTGTATTGAGCCGCGAAGTAGAAGAGGGCCAGACGGTAAATGCCGGCATGGAGACTCCTACCCTTTACATCATAGCGCGTGATTTGACAGACATGCGTGTAATTGCCGACGTGGATGAGGCAGACATAGGAGGAGTGGAAGAAGGGCAAAGAGTTTTGTTTACCGTCGATGCTTACCCTAACGACACGTTCGAAGGAAGAGTGACGCAAGTACGCCTGGAAGCGACAGAAGAAAGCAATGTCATCACTTACGAGGTGGTGATATCAGCCCCTAACCCGGATTCAAAACTAAAACCGGGACTGACAGCCAACGTGACGATTTATACCTTAGAAAAGAACGGCGTATTGTCCGTTCCCGCCAAAGCCTTGCGCTTCACTCCCAATGAAACGCTTGTCGGACCGGAAGATCAAATTCTTGATTGCGAAGGCACTCATAAAGTATGGACCCGGGACGGTAAGACCTTTAAGGCTCATGCCGTAGAGACAGGGATCAGCAACGGCTCGCTGACAGAGATTCTAAGTGGCATTGCCGAAGGGGCACAAGTAATAACCGACGCCCATATAGGACAAATGCCGGGAGGTTCCCATGCCAATGCCGGCACAGGCAGTGAAAATCAGGAAAGAAGTCCGTTTGCCCCAGGCCCTCCGGGAAAAAAGAAAAAATAAATAAGGAAGCATTTATGAACAAATCAATAATAGAACTCAAAGATATCAAACGAAATTTCAAAGTAGGCAATGAGATTGTCCACGCTTTGCGTGGCGTCTCATTTACGGTTCGGGAAGGGGAGTTTGTAACCATTATGGGAACATCCGGCTCGGGAAAATCCACATTGCTTAATATTCTGGGATGCCTTGACACGCCCACCTCGGGCGAATATTTGCTGGATGGCGTGCCTGTCAGAGCGATGGGCAAAAACGAACGGGCAAGGCTTCGCAATCATAAAATCGGCTTTGTTTTCCAGAGTTACAACCTGCTTGCTAAAACAACAGCCGTAGAAAATGTGGAATTGCCGTTGATGTACAATTCCAGGATTTCAGCCTCCGAACGCAAAGGACGGGCCGTCAACGCCCTGACCGCGGTCGGATTGGGAGACCGGCTCATGCATAAATCGAACCAAATGTCCGGAGGACAAATGCAGCGTGTCGCCATCGCCAGAGCCTTGGTCAATGATCCGGCCGTCATATTAGCCGACGAGGCTACCGGGAACCTGGATACACGCACGTCATTCGAAATACTGGTGTTATTTCAAAAATTGCACGCGGAAGGACGTACGATCATATTTGTGACACATAATCCTGAAATCGCACAATATAGCAGCCGGAACATCGTTCTGCGTGACGGACAAATAAAAGAAGACAAGGTAAACGAACATATTCTTTCCGCAGCCGGGGCACTTGCCGCATTACCGGTTCCGGCAGAAGATTAACTCTAAAAGATATGAACGGTACAAATTTATTCAAAATAGCCCTTCGCGCATTAAACAACAACAAAACGCGTGCTTTCCTGACTATGCTCGGAATCATCATCGGCGTAGCCTCAGTCATCACCATGCTGGCTATAGGTCAAGGCTCCAAAAAAAGCATTCAGGCACAAATCGCTGAAATGGGGTCCAATATGATTATGATTCATCCCGGAGCAGACATGCGGGGAGGAGTAAGACAAGACCCGAGCGCCATGCAGACCCTCAAACTGGAAGACTATTACAACATACGCGACGAAGGAAAATATATTTCAGCAATAAGCCCGAGTGTAAACAGTTCGGGACAACTTATCTATGGGTCACATAATGCCCCGTCCACTATTTACGGGGTCAGTCAGGATTATCTGACCATCCGGCAACTTTCCGTGGAAGACGGAGATATGTTTACAGACCAGGATATACAGACATCCGCCAAAGTCTGTATTGTCGGAAAAACCGTTGTCGACAACCTGTTCCCGGGCGGCGGAGATCCTGTTGGAAAAGTGATTCGGTTCAATTCCATTCCTTTTCGAATTACAGGCGTATTGAAATCAAAAGGATACAACAGCATGGGAATGGACCAGGACGATGTCATTCTCGCTCCTTATACAACCATCATGAAACGCATTCTGGCAATAACCTACCTACAGGGAATCAACTGTTCCGCCATCACCGAAGACATGACGGACCAGGCCATAGAGGATATCACTTCCATTCTGCGCCGCAACCATAAACTAAAAGAAGACGCTGATGACGATTTCACGATTCGCTCCCAACAGGAACTCAGCAGCATGATGAATTCGACCACAGACCTGATGACGATTCTATTGGCCTGCATCGCCGGCATTTCTTTGGTCGTCGGAGGCATAGGCATCATGAATATCATGTACGTATCGGTAACGGAACGAACCAGAGAAATCGGTTTACGTATGTCGGTAGGAGCCCGTGGAATAGATATTCTGAGCCAATTCCTTATCGAAGCCATTCTGATTAGTGTCACGGGAGGCGTCATCGGAGTCATTTTAGGGGTAGGTGCCTCATTCGCCGTTAAATACATCGCTCATTGGCCTATCTTCATCCAAGGGTGGAGTGTGATGTTAAGCTTCATTGTATGTACGGTCACCGGAATATTTTTCGGCTGGTATCCAGCCAAAAAAGCGGCAGCGCTCGACCCTATCGAGGCCATCAGATACGAATAAACGCTACAGATAAGTATGAAAATATTTTTTGCCAACAAACAACGTCCACTGGTCATCTTCATACATATCATTGTATGGATGCTGATTTTCTTCTTCCCTATTCTTCTATCGGGAGACAAAAGTCTCAGTGATATAAACTGGCCTGAATATATCAAGCATATCAAAATGCCTTTGATGTTTCTGATTGTATTCTACGCAAATTATTGTTTTCTGGTACCACACTTCCTGCTCAAAAAACAGAACAGGAAATACATGCTGTACAATATCTTATTAGTGGCAGCCATCAGTTTCCTTATTCATTCCGGTGAGGTGCCTTCCAACAAAAAACGCCCTTCTTCGTTCAAAGAAAATATGGAGAAGATATATACCGAACAACGCCCTCCCTCTGTACGGAAAAGACATTTCAACCGTCCTCCACGCTGGACATTCATCATGCGCGATACAATCTTGCTCTTCTGTACAATAGGACTGGGCGCGGCCATCCGGATGAGCGGAGAATGGAGCAAAGCCGAAACGGCTTTGCAGGAGGCTGAAAAAAACCGTACGGAAGCCGAATTGAATAATTTAAGGAACCAACTCAATCCACACTTCCTGCTCAACACGCTCAACAATATATACGCGTTGATAGCTTTTGACACAGATAAGGCCCAGCAAGCGGTACAAGACTTAAGTAAACTTTTACGGCATGTTCTTTACGAAAACCAACAAACTTACGTACCTTTGTCACGTGAGATCGATTTCATCAATAATTAGGGATATTCAGAATTTAGTCAACTAATTATTTGCCAATATGATAGATATTTTGTAACTTTACAAAGAA
>CANQSM010000101.1 GCA_947626525.1 uncultured Phocaeicola sp.
AACAAAATAATAACTATATTTGCAAAACTAATGAGTCCGTATGATATCTCCGGACACACTGAATGAAACACTACCCTTTCTAAATCTTCGCTGCTGTACATAAGTATTAATGATTATTCAGCAGCAAAAGTGCAACTTTCAAAAATTAGCCCTAATTTGAGGGCTTACAATATTTCGTTCAGCCCTAACTCATTGATGAATCGGAAATCGGAATGCAAATTCGTTCTTCATATCTTTTGTCCTTCCATGAAATCTATTTTTTATTCTTACTATATTACCTCTATAACCGAGGTAGGAATCCAACCTATATTGCCATCTTCCAACTTTATTTCAATCCACTCTTTCATAGAAGAGTCCCTGATATAGACCTTATGCCCTTCATGTAAAACAAATAAATCCATCCCTTTTTCATTTGGAGTACTTTTTACAGTCACACTAGGAACCATGATTATCGCATCATTTCTATTTATTAACTGATTTTTCTGCGAATATGCAAATATATTAGAAAGGATGACCGATATAAAAGAAACAGTAATAACAATAAGCCCTATCTTTCTTAAAACTAATTTCTTCCCAAAGATATACATAGCCAAAGCTAAAATAAGTACAAGGAAAGAGGATATGGCCATTTTAGCCCACTCATCTACCCCCATACAACTTTTGATTGACTTAAACCATGTAACAAGCAAAAATTCGTTGACAGGAAGTACTCGATCGATTGCTTTGCTTTTCGCCATTTCCAGATTAAAACGAATATCATCATCCCCCGGATCCAACAATAAAGCCCGCTCCAAATTTAAAATGGCCTTGGCAATATTGTTATTTTTATAATAGCTATTTCCTAAATTATAATAGATTTCAGCCGACTCCTTCCTATCCGCCAAAATAGCCTCATAAATGGCTATGGCAGATACATAGTCCCCCTGGATATACGCACTATCAGCTTGACTTTTTGTATAAGCTGTATTCATCTCCATTTTGGTAAGAGATCGGGGTGCCGTTTCTATCATCTGAGAATCCACTGCAATGGAATCACCCTGTGCATCAACATATATTATTGATGCCATCATCAACCAACAAAATATGATACTTTTTTTCATACAATTCATTCTCCTTATCCTCAAATTTGTATTATACATGCTTTTTAATCTGATTCTCCATCTTAGTAATCACATCAATAGCAGATATGTAAACTTTATCCATCGCTTTATTCTCATTACTTGGAGCATAACGTGCGTATTCGCATTCATTTAAAACCTCGATAAAAGATTCAATGAATTGTTGAGGTATACCATATTCTAACAACTCATATTCTATATTGTCTTTCGAAAGCTGAGAAACCGGTATGTTTAGTTTATCGCTGATATAGCCCCACAAAGTCTTCAAGACTTCATCATAAAACTCATTCTTCTTATTTCCAGAAAGCAGTTTCTCTGCAGATTTCATACGCTTTATAGCAATCTTATTGGCCCTCTTTATGCGCACCTTCACCATATTGGCATTTTCCACAGCTTGCCTTCTATACATGAAGACAAATACAATCAATAGGCACAAGGGGATAATATACCATAAATAATAGGTACTTGAACCTAAAAAGAATGTTCCTTGATGTATGATGGATCCTTCGTTCATTTTAATGAACCGGATATCTTTACCCAACATTTCCAAGTCCTCCTTGTTCGTAAAATCGGCCAAAACCTGACTTGCATTTCCCTGTCCTTTTGTCACCTCCATATCATATGTTTCGGCTTTAAGAGTCTTATAACTTTTTGTTTTAAGATCAAAATAAGAGAACTCTATAGGAGGAATTTTATAAGATCCGGCATGGCGCGGTATAGCCAGATATTCAATGACCTTATTCCCCGACAAACCATTTTTCGTTAGGGTAAATTTGTTATCTACTTTAGGATCATAAACTTCAAAATCTTTAGGGAAAACAGCCTCCGGTGTCGAAATCAATTTCATATTGCCCGTTCCCGAAATGACAAGCTTAATGGTAACAGCATCATTTGTCTTCAATTCTTTTGTACTGATGGAAGAATTAACGGAGAATTCTCCTACAGCCCCTGAGAAATTAGCAGGTTTTCCAGAAGGTAATGGACTTACATGGATAACCAATTTGGGAGTCGCTACATTCTTTTTTGTTTCAACGTAATTGGACCCGCCATTAAAAAAGGCATCAAAAGGATCATCCGAATGAATCTGCTGAGCAATAACCCCCTCATACGTAATAGATGGTATTTCCAAATTGCCGGATTGCTGAGGGAAAAGTATATATTGACTCCAAACAACCGTCTTATAATTTCGTCCATTATAATGTTCCAACGAAAAAGTTTTAGACCTTGGCAATTCAACCTCTTGTGTATGGAATCCCTTTAAATCCGGCATTTTTCCAAGCAAGCCAGTCAGATTTAAAACCGTATATACTTTATATGTCAATAATATAGCCTCTTGTTCATAAACGTTTGCCTTGCTAACTGTGGCTGTTATAAATAAATCTTTACCTGATATCTTATCTCCACTTACAGAGGGCCTTTGGGAGATTCCTCTTCCAGCGGAACTGTTATTTCCCCCTACACCATTCGCCTGATCTTGGGGCAACACTTTTATCTTGACAGAGTTTGACTTCATACTTTCTCCGTCCGCAATGATTGTTGCTCCCGAAATTGTAAATGTTCCCTCTTCTTTTGGCATCAAGATATATGTATACGTAATAGAATTTGTAGAAGAATAATTTCCATTTATTATCTGAGTACTGCTTTGTTGAGATCTACTAGGCCCCATCAATACTTCAAAATCATTCATTACCGGAGCCCTGAAATCTTTTACTTTCTGCGTATTCACCGTAAATGTCAACTTAAATTGTTCTCCATCTACTACAACATCCGGTGCAGAAGCCACAAAACGTATTTCATCAGCATACACATTTATTCCTGCCATCACACATATAAATAGAAAGATGAACTTCTGTATCTTACCCATTTTTTCCATCATTACCAATCCTTTTCAAATTTCTTACCTTTCACTTGCAATTGTTTTTTCACTTTATCTTGCACTTCCTTTTCGTCCTGCATCACCGCATTCAACAGTTGCTGAGCATTCTCCTTAGACATTTGCTCTTGTGGTTGTTCTTTTTGTTCCTGCCGCTTATCCTGTTCTTCCTTATTCTGTTCCTGTTGCTTATTATCCTTGTCCTGTTCATTGTTCTTTTTATCGTCTTCCTTATTATTATTTTGCTGGTTATTGTTCTGCTGTTGATCTTTCAACATTTTTTGAGCCAAAGCCAAATTGTATCTTGTCTCATCGTCTTTGGGATTGTTACGTAATGCTTTCTTATAAGCTTCAATACATAATGGATACTGCTTGGATGCCTGCAATATCACTCCCTTATTATGATATATTTTCGCTAACTTCATCTTATTCTTTTCTATTTTGGAGGCTTCGTCAAACCGTTCCATAGCTTCATTACCCTTCTGCTGCATCATCAGCGAATTACCTAAATTATACAAGGCTTCCGTAGAGTTAGGATTGATATCCATGGCTTTAAGATAATCAATTTCTGCTTTCACATATAAACTATCCTGATATAATTTATTTCCGCTACGCAGGTAGTCCCTTTCATTCTTTTGTGCAAAAGAAACCATTCCAAATGATATACATACCCATAACACCACATATCTTATTTGTACCATAATGTTTTCTCCCTATCAATGAAACAATTTTATATTCTTAAATAAAGGATTTTTTCTTTCTAATATTAGCATTTCTATCAATAATAAGAAAAATATAATCCATGTTATCGCTTGAAACTGTTCGTCAAACTCCGTATATACCGTACTCTCCACATCAGCCTTTGCCAATTTGTCAATTTCACGTTGCAATACTCTTTGTGCAGAATTGGAGTTGTCTACCCTTATATAGGTTCCGTTTCCTGCCTGAGCTATGCCTTTGCACATTTCCTCATTCAAACGGGTTACAATGACATTTCCGTCTTTATCCTTACGGAAATCATTGCTCGCTTCCATAGGTATCGGTGCTCCGTCAGGAGAACCTACTCCCAATACGTAAATTTGCATACCTTTTGATGCTGCTTCTTTGGCGGCTTCTACTGCACCTCCCTCATGGTTTTCACCATCCGTAATGACTATAATCGCCCGTCCAACTCCTTCTTGGGGGGTGAAGCTCTTCATCGCCAAACGGATGGCTTCTCCTATATCTGTACCTTGGCTTGTTATCAACGAGGGAGATATGGATTCCAAGAACATTTTTGCAGAAATATAGTCACTCGTAATAGGCAATTGTGTAAAAGCCTCCCCTGCAAAAACAATCAATCCCACTTTGTCATTTGAAAAGCCATCCACCAGCTTGGAAATCAGTTTTTTCGACTTGTCCAATCTGCTCGGAGTCACATCCTGAGCCAACATGGAATTTGAAATGTCCAATGCTATCACCGTCTCTATACCGCTTTTCTTCACCGTTTCCATTTTAGAACCAAATTGAGGACGTGCCAGCATGACAATGAAGAGTCCCAAAACCAGCCATATTATCCAGAACTTGATATCCGGACGATATTTGGAGACCTCGGGCATCAGAAGACTCATTAATTCCGGATCTCCATATTTACGAATGTTCTTTTTACGCCGATAATTGGAGTAAAAATAGAACATGACTAAAAAAGGCAATACAATCAACGCATACAAATATACCGGATTTGCAAATTTAAACATAATAAATCTCCTTGTAATCTTTTAATTTAAGGTATGCTTTTAAGAATTGAATTACGCAGCAACACCTCACTTAACACACAAAAGAACGCAATCCACGCAAACACCTGATATTCCTCTTCACGCTTGCTATACTCTTTCACATTCAATTTTGTTTTTTCCAACTTATCAATTTCTCCATAAACTTCTTCCAATTTAGAGTTACTGGTAGCTCTAAAATAGTTACCATCAGAGATACCTGCAATTTGGGTCAAAGTAGATTCGTCAATCTCCACCGGCATATTTACATATTGAGTTCCTGCATATGTCGGGACCGGATAAGGAGCCGTACCATTTGTACCCACCCCTATTGTATACACTCTAATACCAAAACTTTTTGCAATTTCTGCGGCAGTCAAAGGTGAAATGTCTCCTCTATTATTCGAACCGTCCGTTAAAAGTATGATTACTTTTGACTTTGCCTTGCTATCTCTCAAACGAGTCACAGCATTGGCAATGCCCAGACCGATAGCGGTTCCATCTTCTATCAATCCGCATTGTGCCACATCACACTTGATTCCATTAAAAAGGTTCAGCAAGACAGCATGATCTACAGTCAAAGGACACTGGGTAAAACTTTCACCCGCAAAAATAGTCAAACCTATATTGTCGTTAGGACGCCCATTAATAAACTCCGCAGCCACCTGTTTGGCAGCCTCCAAACGATTGGGCTTCAAATCTTCCGCCAACATACTTGTAGAAACATCCATAGCCAATATAATGTCAATGCCTTCTATTTCCGTATTTTGCCAGTTATCCGTAGTCTGAGGACGGGCCAACACCAAAATAAGCATGATGAGTGCTATTATCCTCAATACAAAAGGAACATGCAACAAATATATCTTGTAACTTCTTGGAGCATAAGCATACATGTGTGTATCCGATACCTGTAGTGTCGGTTCATTCTTACTTTTCTTCAAAATATACCATATAATATAAGGTATAAGCAAAAGAAGCAAAAACAGATATTCTATATTCGCAAAAACCATCCTCTACTTTAGTTAAAAATATAAATTATAAATATCACGAATAACAATAATCAGCATACTAATTGCAGCGATACATAAAACCGCTATCATTATAAGCAATGAAATCTTAGCGCGCCGAGATCGCTTTTCTTCCACAGTAAGTTCCGTCAATTGCGGTTTGATATTTGGATCAGTCTCTATTTTCGTCTGATTGATAAAATCAATAGCGTTCACCAAGTTCATATCTTTCTCATTAATTAAGGGATTATGCTTTGCAAACTTTACCAAATCAGCCGTTTGGAATAGATCTTTCAATTCCTCTATCAATTTATGGTCTTTTTCCTGAAGTAAATGTTCTATAATCTCAGAAGAGGTCATTTCCAAGGCATTAAACCCGAAACGTTCTTTGATATAGATACGTATAATATCCGTTAATTCCGTATAATACGTTTTAGAATCCCCTTGCTGCCAAATTTTTTCCGACTTAATCCGCTCAATCTCCTTCATCGCTAATTGATGAGGAGGCAGTTTGGGTTCAATTTTAATCGTCTTGATAATAGGTTTGTTATCATTGTATCTAACAATCAGATAAATAATCAATAAGACAATAGGCACAACAAGCAAGGAAAGCCAAACAATCATTTTCCAATCCTCCCACGCAAAAGCAGGTCGCATAATCCCTTTCGGACCAAAAAATTGATCAGGATGCAACGTGTCCACCGGAACTGAAAGTACATTCAAAGCAAGACTTTGTGAATAATAAGGTTTATCATCAACAAAAACTTCAAAGGGAGGCAAATAATATAATGCCGAGTCAAAGGAAGTTATGATATACTCTTGGGTTATCAATAGTCTTTTTTTATCATTCAGAAACTGTGTATCCGGCTTTGCCACATCCACAACCTCCACTCCTGTGATGATTGTATCATTGAAAATGGGCAATCTCATTTTCCGATGGGCATCATAACTGACTTCCAACTTTATTTTTGCTTGCTCTCCTATAAATAATTGCAATGAATCGATACTTGCATCCACCGTCACATTCTGAGCCTTTGCAGCACAAACCCATAAACAAAGCCCCAAAAACAAGCTTATACTTCGATATAAAACTATCCTTTTATCCATCATCCACTAATTACGTTTAGCAAACAAATTCAATAGTGATTTCACATAATCCTGATCCGTACGAATCGAAACTGAGTCCACATTACTCTTTGTAAATACCTCATTCAAATGTACCTGCCTTTTCATCCACCATTCATGATGCACTTTTCTTAAAGAGGGCGAAGAGGTATCCACATACTGTACATGACCTGTTTCTGCATCCCGTACCCTCATCAAGCCCACATTGGGCAAATCCTCAATTCGTTGGTCATAAACTTGAATGGCCACCACATCGTGTTTGCGGTTGGCAATAGTTAAGGCATTACGAAAATCCTGTTGAACAATAAAATCACTCAGAAAGAATGCCGTACAGCGTTTCTTTATGACATTCGTCAGATATTCAATAGCCAACTTGATATCCGTACGTTGACTTTCAGGCTTGAAGTCAATCAGTTCCCTAATAATATAAAGTATGTGTTTACGTCCCTTTTTCGGAGGGATGAACTTTTCTATCTTATCAGAAAAAAAGATAACTCCAATTTTATCATTATTTTGAATTGCTGAAAAGGCTAATGTCGCTGCAATCTCGGTAACCATATCCTTTTTTAACTGTTTCACGGTTCCAAAGTCCAGACTGGCAGACACATCAATCAATAGCATCACGGTCAACTCACGTTCTTCTTCAAAAATTTTTACATAAGGTTTATTGAATCGAGCCGTCACATTCCAGTCAATATCCCGAACATCATCACCATATTGATACTCACGGACTTCCGAAAAGGTCATTCCACGCCCTTTGAACGCTGAATGATACTGACCTGCAAAAATATTACTGGATAATCCACGAGTCTTAATCTCAATTTGGCGTACCCGTTTCAAAAGTTCGTTTGTTTCCATTATTTCATTTATATTAAGGTACTTCGACCTTATTCAGAATTTTACTAACAATTTCATCCGAATTTACATTGCTTGCTTCCGCTTCATACGTCAAACCAATACGATGACGCAAAACATCATGCGCAATGGCACGCACATCTTCAGGTATGACATATCCCCTATGTTTAATGAATGCATAAGCACGGGCAGCCAAGGCCAAATTGATGGACGCACGTGGAGATCCACCGAATGAAATCAAATCTTCCAATTCCTTCAAACCGAATTTGGAAGGATAACGCGTTGCAAATACGATATCGGCAATATATTGTTCTATCTTCTCATCCAGATACACCTGACATACGACATTGCGTGCCTCGAGGATTTCCTCACAGCGCAAAATAGGACGTACACTTATTTTCCTGCCAGAAATATTCTGACGAATGATTTTTTTCTCTTCTTCCAACTTGGGATAATCAATAATGACCTTCAACATAAAACGGTCGACTTGAGCTTCAGGAAGAGGATAAGTACCTTCTTGCTCTATCGGATTCTGAGTAGCCAATACTAAAAAAGGATCCGGCAAAGGAAATGTCTCTTTACTCAATGTAACCTGCCTTTCCTGCATGGCTTCCAACAAGGCACTCTGCACTTTGGCCGGAGCTCGGTTTATTTCGTCCGCCAACACAAAATTAGCAAAAACAGGTCCCTTGTTTGCGATAAACAACTCTTCTTTTTGACTATAAATCATTGTACCTATCACATCGGCCGGCAATAAGTCCGGCGTAAACTGGATACGACTATATTTGGCATCTATCAACGATGCTAATGTTTTAATTGCCAATGTTTTTGCCAAACCCGGAACACCTTCCAACAAAATATGTCCATCTGACAATAAACCTATTAGTAAAGATTCCACCAAATGTTTTTGTCCTATAATTACCTGATCCATACCAGCCATCAGGTTTGTAACAAACGCACTTTGTTTCTCGATTCGCTCGTTTAATTCACGAATATCAATTGCTTCTGCCATAATTTATTAAATTATTTATTTCTATTTTATTCCCAAAGACAAATAAGAACTTCCTACTACTTTGCTCTTTTGTCGGCCAAAAATACGGCTTATAATTAACAGGAACAATTAATATTTACTAAAAAAGATTCTAAAGACTTAGATTTTAAGAGTATTTGTAATTAGAATAGCATTCGTTCTATCCATTCAGACATCATAAAGAATATAAAACACCTCACTACTGTCCACTAAAAATGGACAAGGTTAAAAATTAAATAAATTCGGTTCACTTGAATCAAATCGGTCTTTGAGATTTTTGAAATTCGATTTGTCGAACAAGTCCACTAAGATGTGTTTTGTCGGTCAAAGAGATTCCGAGAATTTGGGGAACTTCATAGACGCTGCGTTCTAATTTCATATTGTGTTGGACTATTGCTACTAAGCAGTAAGTAATTATCGCACAATAGATTTGTATGCGTACTGCGTTTTCTGATGTTCCCCAAAACTTCTTAATCCTGAGGTGTTGATTTATCCATTTGAAGAATAGTTCAACACTCCATCGGTTTCGATAGAGCGATGATATTAACTCCGAAGATGCATCAAGATTGTTCGTCAGGAAGATGTATCGTGTACCGTCTTCAGGATTCTCAACGATGAGTTTTTAAGTTCTTCGGGGTAATCCTTAGAGCTTTTATAAACCATAAAGTATCCGATTACATCAGAAACTACACCTTCCGGCAATCTTCGTTTCCAGGTTTTGGGCTTAATCCGCACGTTGTTTTTGGCCCGTACAACGAAAAAGCCCCTATACGATTTATCGTATTAAGGTTGCTGAAATCGTTATATCCACGGTCGAATATGTAATGTGCTCCAGATGCGTATAGAATCTCAGGCATAGCTTTTGAATCGTGAATATTGCCAGGAGTAATATACATAAATACAGGTACTTCCGATTTAATATCATAAAGCATATGCAACTTTATTCCGCCTTTATGTTTGCGAAATTTAGCCCATTCAAATACCGACAGACATAGGTCAATCGTTGTAAAGTCAAATGCGTAAACATGACCGCTAAGTTCGAATATTTTATTGATTCTACGCTTGTGGGCCTCGACAATCATGAATATTGCATATTCCTCGAAGATGCGGTAGTCACGTTGCTCATTAGCCTTATTAAGATTGCTTCGTATTACAGACTTTCCGATTCCGAGATGGTAGAGCTTTTGCATCTGACAAAAAAATGACGTTATGGTTTTAATGATGTGGAAAATTTGGGATATCTCCATTCAATACAGTAGTCAGAACCTTTTCAAATCACCACGACAGAATACTTAATTTCTATCAAAGAATCGAGAATTTCTCCTTTTTGTGACCCCGACAGGATTCAAACCTGTAACCTTCTGATCCGTAGTCAGATGCTCTATTCAGTTGAGCCACGGGGCCTCTATCAAAAATTTACAATGCCCGTAAGAATGATCGCGACAGGATTCAAACCTGTAACCGGCTGATCCGTAGTCAGCTACTCTATTCAGTTGAGCTACGCGACCGTTTCTCTTTTTAATGAGTGCAAAGGTATAGGTTTTTCTCGAATGTGCAAAAGATTTTCATTGTTTTTTCTATCTTTTTCACTATACACTAATAACAATACTTCGGTAAATAATTAATTAGAGTTTTCCGGAATACGTTCCAGACGAAAGGTCTCCTCGGTTCCGATTTCAACGAAATCGTCTTTCAGCTCACCGTCTTC
>CANQSM010000102.1 GCA_947626525.1 uncultured Phocaeicola sp.
TCTTTGTAAAGTTACAAAATATCTATCATATTGGCAAATAATTAGTTGACTAAATTCTGAATATCCCTAATTATGAAGCGTTCATCAGAAGAAAAGCTACAACTTATTCCACTTCTCTATTTATGTGTTTCCACAATATGAGTAGGAGGCAGTTCCACATTCCGCCTCTCCACTTGCTCCACCACATTAGCAGCCAGCCTGGCAAAGGCACGTCCCGTAACGGAATCTTCGTCCAACGCAACGGGAACACCGTTATCGCCTCCCTCACAAATACTTTGCACAATAGGAATCTGTCCCAGTAACGGAACCCGCATTTCCTCAGCCAAGTGTCTGGCACCTTCCTTACCAAACAGATAATACCTGTTTTCAGGAAGTTCCGCCGGAGTAAACCAAGCCATATTCTCTATCAAACCAAGAATAGGCACATTGACTTTATCATTGGTAAACATGTTGATACCTTTACGCGCATCAGCCAATGCCACGGCTTGTGGAGTACTTACCACCACGGCCCCCGTAAGAGCCAATGTCTGTACCACAGTCAAATGAATATCGCTGGTTCCCGGAGGCAAGTCTATGAGGAAATAATCCAATTCACCCCAAGCCGCATCCCCGATTAACTGCTTCAGTGCATTGCTTGCCATCCCTCCTCTCCAAAGAGTAGCCTGATCCGGATTTACGAAGAATCCGATGGAAAGTAGCTTGATTCCATATTTCTCCACGGGAACAATCAAATCGCGTCCGTCAACTGTTTCAGCATATGGACGGGCATCCTCCACTTGAAACATCTTTGGCATAGAAGGGCCAAAAATATCAGCATCCAACAAACCTACTTTATAGCCCAACTTAGCTAATGCAACAGCCAGATTGGCTGCCACGGTAGACTTTCCCACCCCGCCTTTTCCTGAAGATACAGCAATGATATTCTTCACTTGCGGCAAGAGTTTCCCGACTTCGGGCCGTGCCTGCCGTATCGTCTTGACGGAAATATTTCCTTTTATATCCACCTCTTTTCCCACATAAGTGAGGATGGCTGTTTCGGATGCCTTGATAACCGACTGCATAAACGGATCGGTCGGCTTTTCAAAAATCAAAGAAAACGAAACCTTGTTGCCCTCAATCCGGATATTGTCTTCCACCATACCGGCTTCCACTATATTCTTCCCAGTACCGGGATAGCGCACTGTCGACAGTGCGTCCAAGATAAGTTTTGGATAAATAGTCATAGTATAAATAATTGATAATATTTTTCATTTACTCAGTGAACGTTTTTATACGAATAACGAACCGCCTCAAAAACTATTTGCTCGTTTACAATCCGCTACGCTTACTTCGATTATAACTCCGGTAATCATCCAGCTTTATCTCCACTTCCGGCTCTTCCAGCACACCCTCATGTGGCAGATGAAATCTCATATACTTGATAGTTAAACCACGTTCTATCCATTGTTGTTCATAATAAGTCCGAATACCCAATATCGTATCTGCCAAATCAGAATGATATAAGTCTTCTGTCTGAAACTCTACCGGAAAAGCATTTTTCTCCACCATATACTTGGTGTAAGTAAACATAAAATTACTGTCTGTCTTCAGGTGTATCAGCCCATCCGGAACCAGAAACTTACGGTAGCGATTCATAAAATAGGTAGAAGTCAAGCGTTTGGTAGCTTTTTTCATTTGGGGGTCGGAGAATGTCAACCATATTTCACTAACTTCTCCCCCACCGAAAAAGCGATCAATGATTTCAATATTCGTCCGCAAGAACGCCGCATTGGAAAGTCCCTCACGCAACGCCTCGGTGGCTCCGCTCCACATTCGCGCCCCTTTTATATCTACTCCAATAAAGTTCTTATTGGGGAACATACGTGCCAGCCCCACCGTATACTCACCTCTTCCACAGCCTAATTCCAACACAATGGGATGATCATTATGAAAGAAATCACGGTTCCAGTTGCCTTTCATTTCACATGAAGCCTTATCCACCACGGAGAACGGATATTCAAATACATGCGGATAATTCCACATATCTTCAAACTTCTCTAATTTACCTTTTCCCATACTTCAACTTCAAATCAAAGAAAAAGCGTTCCTCCCTCACATGGCACTGGAACGCTCTTTCTCTTAATGTAATATAGATCAAATTTCTTGTACGCAATTATTTTTCTCTTCAAATTCCGCTTTCACATCTTCATAAAAATTCGCCATTGCTAAAACCATATAAGGAAACAGCCAAAGATAAATGATGAATTAATTAATCTAAAACTGTTACCCAGCCATGTGCATCCGGTTCATCGCCATACTGAATTCCACGCAGTTTGTTATATAATTTAGTAGAAATAGGTCCCGGTCTTCCATCTTTCGAAATGACATACGATTTTTTGTTCTCCAAATCATCAATACGCTGTATCGGACTGATGACAGCCGCCGTTCCACAAGCTCCGGCCTCTTCGAACGTGCTCAGTTCCTCTTCCGGAACCGGACGACGCTCCACCTTCATTCCCATATCTTCAGCCAATTGCATCAAACTCTTATTGGTAATAGAAGGCAGGATGGAAGTTGATTTAGGAGTTATGTATGTATTGTCCTTAATACCAAAGAAATTGGCCGCACCACATTCATCAATGTATTTCTTCTCTTTGGCATCCAAATAGAATTCACAAGAATAGCCTAAATCGTGAGCCATTTTATTGGCACGCAAACTAGCTGCATAGTTTCCACCTACTTTATAGACACCCGTACCTAATGGAGCAGATCGGTCGAACTCACGAATAATGACATAAGGATTGGTAGCAAATCCGCCTTTAAAATAAGGCCCCACCGGTGTAACAAAAATAAGGAAGAGGTATTCCGTAGCCGGATGAACACCTACTTGTGCACTGGTTCCGATAAGCAACGGACGAATATACAATGAAGCCCCACTTTCATATGGAGGAATGAAACGCTCGTTCAACTTAACCACTTTCTTCACCATTTCACAGAAAAGCTCGGTTGGCAACTCCGGCATCAGAATTCCCCGACATGTACTTTGCAAACGTTCCGCATTGGCTTCCACACGGAAGATTCTAATTTTTCCATCCTTACAACGATAAGCTTTCAGTCCTTCAAAAGCCTCCTGCCCATAATGCAGACTCGTAGCAGCCATGTGCAAGTTAATTGTCTCGGAAGATGACACTTCTATTTCTCCCCATTTTCCATCGCGATAGCAACAACGAACGTTATAGTCTGTCTTCATGTATCCAAATGACAGATTCGACCAATCAATTTCTTTCATTATACAGTAAGTTTAGATTTTCCGATTTTCAGCAAATGTACATATAAAGTTTCATAACTCTGCCAAAAACAAGGGAATTTTTCTTCTTTCATTCCTCTTTATCAGCTTCCAGAAGCTTTTTCACTTCGTTATCTACCTGGTAAAGTTTCTTTTTGCAAAAAGCCACCAATCCTTGTGCCTCTTTTAACTTAATACTCAATTGATCAATGTCCAGTTCACTATTTTCTATCTGTGACACAATCTGCTCCAATTTGGCCATTGCCTGTTCGTAAGTTTCCTTTTTTACCGCCATAATTCTTTATCTTTTTAATCACCTTACTTCTAACGCTTCCTTTTGCCAGAATCGTTTCCAACTCATCACCATCCCGCAACAATGAAAAGTCCGTCACAGCCTTTCTATCCTTTAGCGTAATACTATAACCACGTTTCAACAGATTTTCAGGAGAAGCATGATCCACCTCCTTGCTCAATAACTGCAACTTGTGATGTTCTTCAGAAAGTCGGGTACGACAAGCTTGACAGACACGTTGCTTCCACATCGAAATACGATGTCCCTCCCGTAATTTACGCAAAGAAAACAGAGTAGGCAATTTTTCCGAAAACCACTCGACCCGTTGTTTCTCATTACGCAAACAGGCAGACACCTTCGTTTCGATTGATTCCCGCAAAGCCTCCAGATTCGTTGCTGTCATCAGCGTTCGGCTTATCAAAAATTCAGCGGCTGCCGTAGGTGTCTTGACACGTGTATGCGCCACAGAGTCAATCACCGTATCATCCCTTTCATGCCCTATTCCCGTCAAGATAGGAAGAGGGAACTGGGCACAATTAGCCGCCAACAAATACGTATCAAATCCGGACAAATCAGAAGTGGCTCCGCCACCCCGAATAATGACGACTACATCCCATAAACTATACTGTTCATTAATACGATTCAGTGCACCGATAATGGATTCTTCCACCCGATCGCCCTGCATGACCGCCTGAAACAATTTGGGATAAAAAACAAAACCATACGGATTGTGAGAAAGCTGATTACAGAAATCTCCGTATCCTGCCGCCGTAACAGAAGAAATGACAGCTATTCTTTGAGGAAAGAGCGGCATAGACAATTCCTTATTCAAAGTAAGTACGCCTTCCGCCTCCAACTGTTTCAAGATCTCCCGTCTCTTACGCGCCATATCTCCCAATGTATATGAAGGGTCTATGTCCTTTACCGTCAGAGAATACCCGTAAAGTTCATGAAATTCTACCGATACACAGACCAATACCTTGATTCCGGAGGTAAACAATTGCCCGGTTTCCTCTTCAAAATACGCTTTCAACAAACGGAAAATGTTCGACCAAATTGTACCCCTTGCCTTAGCTATCAGGTTGTTTCCCCGAGAATCCTTTTCTATAAATTCCACATAACAATGCCCGCCGGCATGCACCCGGACATCACTCAGCTCAGCACGCACCCATATCTGATCGGGAAAACATTCCGACAAGCTCCGGCGAACCAGTTGATTTAATTCATATAAAGAAATCGCTTCCATCATTTACTTGATATCCCGTTACCAGCCGAATTTCCTTGTGAATCCGTGACAAATATTTTTTCATTCGCTAAACGACAAGCAGCCTGATAAGCTTTCCAAAAATCCGGAATGCCATAACCGAACACATTATCAGGCTCATCAGCCCGATTTCCAGCTTTTCGAACCAGGTCAATCAGTTGTTTCGCCGTCAATTCAGGACATGCCTGCCATAAGCAGACCACGGCTCCGCACAAGGTTGGAGCCGCAAAAGAAGTCCCGTTCACCCATCCCGTCGTACCTTCCGGGGTAACGATGGCCGAATGTCCTCCTAACGCCATCACATCCGGTTTTACACGCCCATCCGCCGTATTTCCTACCGAAGAGAAGAGCGTATTCATTCCTCTCCGATCCACGGCTCCAACTGCCAGCACCTGATCGGCATCAGCGGGAATCGTAATCTTCTTCCACACTTTATTGCCCTCGTTCCCTGCACTGCAAACGACTATCATTCCTTTATCAGCCGCCATAGAAGCCGATTTGGACATGAGTGAAGTACGGCCATCCAGCTGCGAATAAGTATAATCAGTATTTTTATCGTCAAAAGAAGAATATCCCAACGAAGTATTGACTACGTCGACTCCCACGCTGTCTGCAAATTCCACAGCTCCCGCCCAATAATCTTCTTCTACCAAATATTCAGAATCGCTGTCTTCCGAACAAAGGAGCCAATAAGAAGCTTCCGGAGCTGTACCAACCATTACTTTAGGCTCATTGGCCGCCATACAGGAAAGCACTTTCAAACCATGATCGCTTTCACCGTATACATCGAAATCATTCACAAAATTACGCGTACCCTCTATCTTAACCTTTTTCAGTAACTTTACCGCATCCACATTGTAAAATCCTCCGTCAATGACGGCTACAGTCATACCCTTTCCCTTGAAACCAAGCTCATGCAACCTATCCACATTCAGCATTTTGACCTGACAAGAAGCTGCCCCATAGGCATTCTTGCCCACGATATATTTATCCGTCACCAATTTCTTCCGTCCTTCTTCCCGAAGCGGAACGGATGACGGACAAGCCCATACTTTCCGCACTTTTTTAACAAAAGGCAACCGGACAATATCCTCCATACAGCTTGTATCGGCACATTGAATCAAAACAGAATTATTCCACTTGCTACATAGAATGACATCCACTCCCTTTTCCGCAATTTTCATCACATACGACTGGCATACAGGCAAATCAGTAGAATCAATAGACAAACCTTGTCTGGCTCTTCGTTGCAAAGCCTTTTCAGACAGAAATTCCCCCGGGCTCGACAACGAATATTCCGTATCCGACTTATCAGTCAGATTCACCCTGTAACGATATGGTCCCTGAGCGTATGCCCATAACATACAGTTTACAATGGTAATCAGAATCACTACTTTTTTCATGTTTTACTTCAATCCACAAATCATCTTATACGTTTAAATACATACCAAGCCCTCGTTGCGAAGCAATCAAAGCCCCTCCTACCACTCTCTTTCCGACATAAAAAACAGCAGACTGTCCGGGTGTAACCGATGAAGCATCAGCCAAAAAACGCACCATCCATTTCCCATCAGCCCGTTCATCCTCCAATCTCCATGCTTCACAAGGAATAGGCTTACCGCGATAACGGATACGCACGGCAAGCCCTCTCTCTTTCCAAAAATTCTGTTCATCCACAAGCTGCGGCTTTTCTATCAACATATATTCTGTTTTCAACTGTTCGGACGTACCCAGCATGACCGTATTCTTTTGTGGATTCAGCTTCAGTACGTATGCCGGATATCCCAATGCTATATCGAGTCCCTTGCGTTGCCCTATCGTATAATAGGGGAAACCTTTGTGTGTCCCTAACGTTATTCCATCCGAATTCACGAATTTTCCTTGACCAATTCGCCTGTCCAAATCCGGCACCTGCTGACGCAAAAAATCACGGTAATCTCCTTCCACAAAACAGACCTCCATGCTCTCCCCTTCTTTCGACTTGGCTTCCAGCCCTTTTTGTTTCAAATATGCTCTCACCGTTTCCTTCGTATATTCCCCCAATGGAAAAAGACACCTCCGCAAAACATCCTGTCCAACTCTCCATAGAAAATAAGACTGATCCTTTTTCTCATCTTCCCCTACCATAATATACACCAGTCCGTCACGCGTTTCCAAACGAGAATAATGACCGGTAGCCACCCACTCACAATCCAGTTTGTCCGCCCATTCAGTCAATATTCGGAACTTAAACAACGGATTGCACAATACACAAGGATTAGGAGTACGCCCATCCAGATATTCGTCTATAAAATTCCGAACAATCACCTGTCTAAAACCTTCACGTTCGTCAGCTATATAATGAGGGATATCCAATCGCTCGGCCAAAGCCCTGGCCTCCTGAATATAATCAGGTAACAATTGCCCCGGAATGGAGAATTTGGAAGGAGAATCCCACGTACGCATGGTAACTCCCATCACCTCGTAACCTTGCTCCTGCAACATCATACAAGTAGCTGTACTGTCTATTCCACCACTCATCCCTACCAAAACACGTTTTTTTCTCATCTTTTTAGGTTATATTGAGGCAAAGATAAAAAAGAAAAAGGGATTTTAAGTACCTTTGCAACCAATAATAAGGAATATATGATATGGCACAAAAAATTGTAGCGACAGAATTAGGTACAGAACAAATCAGAAAACTTTTAGTACAATACGCTGTTCCGGCAATCATCGCCATGACAGCCTCTTCTCTCTATAATATCATAGATAGTATTTTTATCGGACAAGGCGTAGGAGCCATGGCGATTTCCGGACTTGCCTTGACATTTCCGCTCATGAATCTGGCGGCGGCTTTCGGTTCTCTCGTAGGAGTAGGAGCAGCCACACTGATATCAGTAAGACTCGGACAAAAAGACTATGAAACGGCACAAAGAGTATTGGGCAATGTAGTTACCATGAACCTGATTATCGGATTTTCATTCGGTATCATTACCCTCTTGTTCTTAAACCCTATACTCTATTTCTTCGGAGCCAGCGACACCACGATCGTATACGCACGCGACTTCATGACTATCATTTTACTTGGTAACGTAGTCACTCACATGTATCTGGGATTGAATGCTGTTCTTCGCGCGTCCGGACATCCCCGCCAAGCCATGTATGCCACTATTACCACCGTAGTTGTCAACACGATTCTGGCCCCTATCTTTATTTACGGCTTCAAATGGGGAATCCGCGGTGCAGCAACAGCCACCATAACGGCACAAATTGTATCGCTCATCTGGCAATTCCGCCTTCTCACCAATAAAAATGAACTGCTTCACCTACGCAAAGGCATATACAAACTCAAAAAGAAAATCGTGACAGATTCGCTGGCCATCGGTATGTCACCCTTCCTGATGAATCTGGCGGCTTGTTTCATTGTCATCCTTATTAATAAAGGGCTGAAAGAATATGGCGGAGATCTGGCCATAGGCGCTTACGGCATCGCAAACCGTATCGGCTTCTTTTTCGTAATGATTGTCATAGGTCTCAACCAAGGAATGCAGCCTATCGCCGGTTACAACTTCGGAGCCCAACAATACGACAGAGTCATGAAAGTAGTGAAACTGACCATGATCGGCGCAACCTGCGTCACCACTTTCGGATTCCTTATCGGAGAAATATGTCCCCATTTGGTCGCTTCCATCTTCACAACAGACCAGCAACTCATCGATTTGGCTGCCAGAGGAATGCGTTTCGTCGTATTTTGCTTTCCCATTATCGGATTCCAAATGGTTACAACCAATTTCTTTCAAAGTATCGGCATGGCCAGCAAGTCTATTTTCCTGTCACTCACGCGTCAACTGCTATTCCTCTTACCGGGATTGTGGATACTCCCTCCCATACTGGAAAATATAACAGGCGACGGCGCGATAGGAGTATGGATCAGCATGCCAGTATCCGACTTCCTGGCTACCTTCGTGGCAGCATTCATGTTTCGCAATCAATTAAAAAAGTTCAAAGCAATGCTTCAAATCAAAAATTAATTATATACATTTGTATCACCCGACTAAAACAATACGATTATGAAGGACGAGAAATTCATTATCAACATAGGCCGCCAATTAGGAAGCGGCGGGAAAGCCATCGGCAAGAAACTGGCTGCTCTTTACGGCATTTCCATTTACGACAAAACGCTACTGAAACTGGCAGCCAAAGAAAGCGGCTTTTGCCAAGAGTTCTTCGAAAAAGCTGATGAGAAAGCATCGAAGGGATTTATGCATACTTTTGTGGGCGGCATACGAATTCCGTTTGTGGGCGACGGAGCCATTTACGATAACTATTTAAGTAATGACGCGTTGTTCAAAATACAGAGCGACGTTATTCGCAATATCGCTGAAAAAGAATCTTGCATCTTCGTAGGAAGATGTGCCGATTACATTTTGCGTAACCATCCCCGCTGTGTAAACATCTTTATCAGCGCAGACCCTTGTGACCGAATCCGGAGGATTTGCGCCAGCCATCCCATCAGCAAGAAAGAAGCGGAAGTGATGATGGAGAATGCCGACAAAAAGCGTTCGGCTTATTATAATTATTATAGCTGCAATACCTGGGGAGCAGCTTCCACATACCATTTATGTATTAACTCTTCTGTTTTGGGAGAAGAAGGAACGACACAATTCATTAAAGAATTTATCGATAAAAAACTGTCCTAACATGCCACAGTCATAAGAAACAAAAATGTACAGGCAACACGCTATGCCCTCCAAAAGACAAAAGCCGGATTATCCATTGGTCGCTTCCTTATCCATTTCAGACAAAAATTCTTTTCTCCTCCTGTCACTCTTTCACCCCGTCACAAAAGGGATATGAGACAAAAAAGGAACCATGGAGCCTGTGTGTAAAGGAAGCGACTCACGGAGAGAAGCGCATCCCCGACTTTTCCCTTGTGAAAGGAAAAAAGACGCGTCTCTCTCCACTATCACCGTCCGTGGAGGGGAATCCAAGTGACAGGCGTATCATTTCCCGAACCGTAGGCCTACGGCTACCCCAAGTGACAGGCTTGCGGCTTGACATCGGACAGGCCTGCGACTTACCAAATAATCGCATTAGACTGACCCGAAAGGAGGAGATTCTTGTATCGACTGTTCCTGAAACTTGAAATCATTGTTAAAAGCCAATAACTTCTGACCATAAACAGACAGCCAGTCCCCGAGTGGTTCAAAAAACAATGGGAGAAATCAAGGCGAGATTTACGACAGTTTGCGGAAGAACCAAGAAAAAGCAGAGGATTTAGAATGTAATCCGATAATATTTGATTGGATTACAATAAAATTGCTTATCTTTGCAAATGGACGGAGGAAACTCTTTCCAGGACATATTAGAATTTGAAGAAGCGTTATGCTTATCTTGTAGATGAAAACGTAGGAAATTTTCAAAGAGTACAAGGATAGCATAGTGGTTCTCACGCTATAGCGTGGGCTGCTACATCCACATCTGTACTCAAGGTGTTTTTTCCTACGACCTTCATCTAAGACGTGGCATTGCAGTTCCACGCTTGAACCGAAATCTGAAATTTATTATTCTGATAATCAGTAATGCTATAACGGAAATTTT
>CANQSM010000103.1 GCA_947626525.1 uncultured Phocaeicola sp.
ACCTGAGGCCATCAAAGGATATTGTGTTGAGGACAACAAACAACTAACATTGTTCTAATATTATCCCGAACTGACGTTTTTCATTATTTTTATTTTAAGTAATCTTAGTACAAATCTATAAAATCTGTACTAAGATTAAAACACAAATCAATTATTGGCTACAACGTCCACTGCCGGTAACTTCTATATATTGGTAAGATAGACATGGACTATATCTCGGTTCAAACCGGCCGTATGAATTTTGGGAACCATAATAACAGTGATAGTCGTTTCCACCACTTTCTCCTCTTGCCAAAGCTTCCACATTTTCCAATGCAATATCAGATAAATGTATTTTTTTCATTTTGCGTATTATAATCAGTCACGCCAGCAATTACGATTACAAGTACCGTAACATATTTAAAAGTCTTTTTCATTTGTCTATATTTTATAAAATTATCATATAGATGAAAATAGGAACTCTACATGTTTACTTTTCTTTTAATAGAAATCCTATCTCTTCCTCCAACAGGCTTTCTTTTTTTTGTGATATTTCGTGATATTCGCAAATTTTGCCCAATCCATCGAATATGCTTAATACCATATTTGCTTATCATTTTCATCATGACTTATTTTATTTCAAATCTAACAATCATGGGATCCGGATTACGCACCAATGCATATATAAAATGATCTTTTGAATCAATACGTATTTGTGACGCGGATATATCCATCTGTATTTCTCTTATTAGATTACCATTCCAATCATATACAAAAATAGAATTACCATAATCGATATCCAATCCATGCTCTTTATAGTTTTTCCCGGAATACAAGGCATATACATATCTTTCAGAGGACGTAACACTTAAAAAACCTGATGGAGAAGTTCTTGATATCCCTTTATATTTTACAGTTTCTTTATTAAACTCGTAATCTGGATAACCTTCTATAACTTCTTTTTTTAGTATAATTTTTTGTTTATCAATCTCAAAAAAAGAAATAATTTTCGAAAAGCCAGTAACAAAAACTAATTTATTACCGTCCTTATTGGTTGTTGCTGTTCCCATATAAGCTTGTGAGAGAACTGTTTTATCCAGATTCTTTTCAATGTCATTCCTATAAGGAAAACAATCATATTTATATATAGGATTACCCATGTTATCTAATAAATATAAATAAGCATCTTGATATATTCCAGCAGATACATAGTTAGAATTATTAACAGGTATGACCATATAATGATTATATGGAAATGTTTTATATAAAGGATTAAAGGTTGCAATTGTATCTGAGAATTTCAATGATGAGACAAGTCGTTTATTTGCGTCAAACAAACAAAAAGAGTCAGACTGGGAATAGGCATATAAACTGGAGGGAAATAAAAACTCCTTAGGTCCTTGCCCTCTTTTACCAAAACTTTTAATATTATTATCTCTATTTATATAATGAAAGAGAGAGTCTGTTTTGAAATCACCCACTATCATGACAGAGTCTCTTAAAACAAACAGGCGAGGAGTTCCAAGTAATATTTCATTATCATTCCATATTGGTTGATGTCTGAGATTTATTATCTCAGTTTTGGAATGTTGCTTTTTATCACAACTTATGGCAAATAAGCTAATAGAAAAGATAAGAATTAAATATTTCATGTATTTTATTTTAGGGCATCATTACGAAATATACATATTTTCGATTCAGTTTATTTATCTCTCTTGATTCTTTGCTTACCATAGCAAGGGCTATGTAATCCATCGAATATTCTTAATACCATATTTGCTTATCATTTTCATAAATGAAGATACGTTCATCCTTTCCTCGTGTATGATCTCTCAGGATAAGCAACGCATTTTCGGGTACATTCTCAAATGTCAGTGTCAAATCATTGGCTACCTGCTGTCCTAATGAAACCCAGCCTTTCAAGTCCCAATAATAGAGTTCATATAAATCATCTATACGGATATTGTTGTCATCACTCCGTGCCAGATAATTAATTTTGGCCACGTTCACCGGTTTTCCGAAATCCATGCCTATCCATCCGTAACAGAGCAGGTCGGAAATGTAAAAGGTAAACGGATCACCGTCAAATGCGGCTTCCCTGCAAAAACGTTTGTCGTCACCGTAATATTGTCCGGTACCGATGATTTTTCCTTCCATCTTTTTGTTCTTGTCATCAAAGAATCCCAGTTCGGCTATGTAGCAATTGTACGGAGCCGGACAAATGTAACGCCAATAACGGTATGAAGCCGTATCCTTTGGATAGATATGCCCGGACAAGGTGAATTGCCTGAAATCGAACAACGTCACGGCATCACTGAAATCCGCACGGTTGGCAGCCTGAATCATGCTCCCCTTCATGCACTTTCCTTTTTCGAATGCCCGACGCATCAAAGGATACTTCCGGTACAAGGTCACACTTCGGGTATGTTCTTTGTCAGGAATCAGGTATTTTCTCTCTTTCCGGTGGCTTAATAAGAACGGATAATGCATCGGCTCCACTCCGTATGCGGTATAATAGGCTGGCAAGTACACCGCTTCCCGCTCCAAAGCCTTAAATTCAAATTGATTTCCTTCTATCTTACTGTAACAGACAGGTACCCAGTCTTTGTTGCCATATACAGCCAAATAGGCGTATTTTTCATCTTTTTGTTTTACCTCAGGCAATGGTCTGATTGTTATATCCACCGGATAGATATACTCTTCTGTTACATCCTTCATGAAAATATTCTTCAGTTTTTCCGGTACATACCTCGCTTCCTGGTTCAACCGTACCAATCCCTCATCCGGCGCGTAAGTACGGCGATACACTTTTCCCTTGCATTCTCCCGGCCGCATAAAACCCATCACTCCTCCCTCATTTCCTTCCAAATAGCCTTTATTCCGGGTATCAGTCAGCAGTGTCACCCACGAATGATCGCCATCTTTGGTGGGCCATTGCAGAATGAAATCATTCACGGCGGGAATCCCATGGCTACGGAGCACGCCCACACTGACAGTAGAATAAACACCGCATCGCCCGGAAGGAATCTTTGTCCAGAATGGCACTTTGAACAAGGAGTGACACTGCATGGCATCACTTAACTCCACTTTATTTAGCCTACCCAAGCTATCATTCACAGCCGCGGCCGCCCAGTAAGCCGAACTTTGCCGGATACGGCTGTACTGATAATCCTCATACACTCCCGCGGCTACCGTCCGGAGCGAATCCCTCCAATCATCCAATGCTTGATAGTCGGTACATTTATACGGAAGCAAGTATTCGCAAAACTCATCGAACGACACCTGTTTGGCCCACTGCCCGTGTTGCCAGTCATCAAAAGCCCTGTCGATATTCTTAATCAGATAATCTGCGGCAATAATCCGTACATCCTGCACCCGTTCTATCTTGTTGGAAGGATATTTGCGGAACAGCTCATTCATCATTCTCTCCTTTGCTGCCGTAGAGCTGTCGGACAACAATATCGGTGTGGCTTCCCTGTAATAAGCCTCAATCTCTTTACCGGCATAAGAGCCATGTCCCGGCATGTTGCGTATCAGGAACCTGGCGGCTTCCAGCTTTAATGAATCGTCTCGGTAATGATTCAAGACCTTTTCCAGCTCCGACCTGTTGTCACCGGCCAGCTTCAGGGCCTGTTCCAGCTTCTTGTCGTCAGCCGATTGGCAAGCGACAAAAAATAAGAGGATGATGAATAAGGTGTTTCGCATAATATTCTTCTGTTATATAGTTATACAAATGAATCCGTATTTTGTTAACCTCTACAATTCCCAATCTACATTTAAAAAGATTGTAAAGGGCGTAATACAATTACTTGTCCCTCATGCAATAAATGATTTTTCACACTGTCAGGATAAGCACACTCCTCCGGAAGTTCCAATAACGGATTAACGGTAGAAATGATATATGGCTCATTATATCCAATCAATTGGGAATCATCATATTGTTCTGTTTTCTCGCTTTCATAACTGATATGGTTCTTCATATCATAAACAAAAAATTGTGTCTGACGGGCGTCCAATAACATCCCGACAATATAATTCGATGTGACCACGACCGGGCTTTTCAATAAACTATAATGTTCAAAATCTGCCAAATGCTTTTCTATTTCTTTTTTATGTTCATCCGGTACGTTTCGTGAACCAAAGTTGAATCTATACCCCTTCAAAGTCATAGGATTCTCGGGCTGAAAAACATAAATATGGTTATCTATCGGTTGATTATACGCCGTATACCCTTTATGTCGGGAAAACGAATACATACAAATCCAATAGTTATCATCCTTATATTCATCATAAGACAAGTATGTTTGTTTTATATGCAACTCTTTATCTGTCAACACCATTTTATAACCTTCGCACTCTCTCTTATTCCAAGATGACAATCCAAACAATATATCAGAATTCTCCTGTACCTGTATGATATCCGCTTCAAAAGGAAGCTTCAAGATATTTTTCACGTCAAAGTCCGCATTATATATGAACAACTTATCCAATTGCCCGTCTATACAATAAATATTTCCGTTCGAGTCCACATCAAAATCCGCAATACTAATATATTCTTCAGGACCATTTCCTCTGTTCCCCACCTTACCAATCGTATTTCCATATTTATCACAGGCTATCAGTTTTCGTAGCCTTCTATCTAAGATGAAGAACTTATCCGTTACATATTTCACTTTATCAAACTGCTGACACATAAGTTCCGTCGAACTTTCCTTTACTAACACATATTCCGGATTCCCCCATATTGAATCCGGAATATGGGACAATGAGACTTTTAAAGCTCCTTGGTAATCAATATCTACCATATTTTCTATTGTTTTTTCAGTTTGTGTACAACTATAACAAAGAAGCAAAACAATAAACATATACAATTTATACATGATTTCTTATAGATTAAAAAATTCATTATACGAATGGAATAGGACCATCACATATTCATGTTTATTCTTCCCTTTAATTAGGAAGCCTATTTCTTCCTAATGCAGTGCCGCAATCTGCCATTTCAGCGGCAAGACTTTGTTGTTTCCAGAAAACCGGAAGTAATACTATCGAAATTATTTTAGGAACTACTCATTCTTTACCAGTTCAAATCGTTCGAAAGTCATGAAATCTTCCGACTGGTCAAAGTTCATCTGGTAATCACGACTGATATAAAGCCCCTCTTTCTCTACGAAAGCAACGTACGGATTATAAACAGCTTCCGGGAAAAGCGTCTCACCCATAATTTGGAAATCCTTATCCAAAATAATCACCGAGAACTTCTTCCGCCCGTACACTGCCTTGCCCCACCAATTTACCTTGCTGTCCAATTCGGTCTTCGGATATGCAAAACGGTAATAAACCTCACGGTACGGGTCGTATATCATATCGCCGTAACGTGCCAATTCCAAATTCAACTGAGGACCATTCTTAGCATTAAGGGGTTGTTCTTCATCGGGCGTATCGATATATTTACTTTTCACTTTAATTCTTTTTACATCGGCATGATCAATTGAAGCGACTAAAATATCTTCGTCTACATAAAAGGAATAAATAAAATTCTTACCATCAAATATGCGGCTGAATCTATCATCATTGCTTTTTAATTGTTTCTCTGTTAAAATTCCAAATGTAAGCGGTAAGGAGACATATTTCTTTTGTACTGTATCCATCACAACACTCAAAGGAGTCTTATCCGATGGGCAAAACCTCTCTAGATTATTTTGTGTAATATACATCTTGCCGTCAATAAACACCGGTGTATTGCAGGGATGTGACGATGGCATATACGAAGGAATAATCTGGTATCCTGTGTCTGTTTTCCCGTATGGTATTTTTTGTGTGATTGTACCGGTGGTGTCGACTTTTATCAAACCCGAATAAGCAGAAGTCGATACATAAATGTTATTAAAATCTTTTATGTAGTAGCCCGTAGGTATGACCACTCCGTTAGGACCTTCTTCCTCCAACTTTACTTTGAAAAGGAACTTCTCCGTATCAAAATCGTAAAAGCATAATTGAGTGGTACGATAATTTAGAAATGAAAGATAGCGTTTCCCTTCCTCCGTAAATGTATACAGGTAAAAGGCATTGTACTTGACATCCGAATCCAGGGGAAAACTCTTAACCTGTTCCGTAGGGTCCAAATATGCCTTATCTTGTATCCGTTTCCTATCCTTATTACAAGATATGGAAAGTCCTAAAAACAATAAAAGTAATAATAAATTTTTCATAGTATCTCATTCAATATTTAACGTAAATTCGAAATAAGGATTAAATTATTCGTTTGATTATTAAAAACATAGCGATAACGCATTAAATTTATAGTGCCCAATTATAACCTTTAAATGATTATCACTATGTTTTCAGAATCCAAAATTATAGAAATTTATTGTATGGAAAATGATTTTTTGCAAGAAATTTGCGTTGTAACAAGTAAAATATGCGGATTGATGACAAGAATCATAAGCACCGGAATAAGCCCGACCTCATGAGCGATGCCGGAATTAAAGAAAGGGTAAGGAAAAACTCTTAAGAAGCTCCGCCGAAACTGTCGGAGTTTTCCGAAACTTTCTTAAGAATCTTTCCGGAAACTCCGACAGTTTTTCCACTCCTTTCCTATATCCGTAAAAAGCACATTTTATCCATCGTCACAAAGCCTCCTATCCCGATGAAACAGGACATTTAATCTATCATTGAAGCGGATATTATTAGACTTCACTCCCCTCCCTAATTTTTAATCGGGTCTAATAACATCTATTGTCAACAAATCATCCTTCACCTCTCTGTTTGTACTGTTATTGACATATAACAATAAACCGTCATATAAGCCACACCAACCGGTATAATAGTTGTAACGATGACTGGGTAACATGACTTCACATAAAAATCGGAAAGATTCATCCCGGCAAGTAAGATAGAGCTCCCGGCTATCGGAAAGTTCTAAAACAGATTTATTCGGATCGAACTTTATCTCTTTTAAATGTAATTGCATATACATCTTATATTGGGGAATATAGATGATTTCATAAAAGTGAGATTGCCAAAATGAGAGCCCACTTCTTTGTCTGTGGTATAAGGTAAGGACAACGGATAATATCTCACAGAGTCTTTATCGTTCATGAAGGATTCTTTAGCCTAAAACAAACCATCCTTTTTCACGATATAGAACAGGGAGCCTCGCTTTTTGTTATAATATAACTTGGATGTGTACATGGCATGATTGGTGTTAATCATGACTATTTCGTTCGGATTCTCCGTTTGTTCTCTCAATTCCTCTTTTTGTTTTATCCGCCCTTCATAATCCATCAAATGAATTAATGGATACAGATTTCTTATACGACCGTTATTGTATATATTTTGAAATCGCCTGTTTGGGGGTCTTTGCCTAACAGATACACTCTATTTCCCTCCTCGTTGATAGTGATATTGGAATAGGTATCCTCCAGATTAATCATTTTAACCGGATTCCCCTCCCAATCGAAAAACAGCAGCTTGTTACTTCCATACTTACCGGGGTCTTTCAATGTTTCTCCCGAAAAGAATCCTATGCAGTAATCGGAATGGGGCAACAAGTCTGTAAACCCAATGATATTTTCTTTTTGATAGATGACAGATCCTTCTCCATCCATTTTATATTGCGGAGATGAGAAGTTATACTCTTTTATCAGCCGTGGAGAGTATTTGTTGGCAAGATCGTAAAATTGGATATTTTCTCCCATGCCATTACCAACGGCCAATATTTGCTTTTCCGGTTGGTACGCATAAGAACATTGATTGGACAATGCTAATTCTGCATCGCTCTTTTCTTTTTCCGAATCAGACTCGGGATACTCTCCAAAATAAGCGATTGGCTCTCCTTTCTTGTCCAAGATGGCAAAACGATGTCCTTTTATGACCCCTGAGGATACAAAATAATCCTCATCCAATGCAAAGACTTGAAATGCGGAAATAAAGATACTATCTTGGTGGATTGGAATAAACCGGCATTTATAGTTTTCAAGGCTGTCTTTATTCATTTCAATAAAAGCCATATTGGATTTACCCGAATCCCAGAGGAACAACTTTTCACCAACCCTCTGCATGCTTGATAAGTGTACAAACTCATTCGGGCCATTTCCCTTTGCTAAGAAGTTGCCTATATATTTCCCGGATTTCTCATTAAAGACAGTCATAAAGTCGGGCTGAAAGATATCGGCAAAAACGATACATTGGTTTATGCAAAGAATCATATAGGGGTTACGTATGCTGTCAAAGTCCAAGGGCATTTCATTGGAAATTGCATGATGTCGGTCTGCAAATAGACCGGTTAGCGTATGATTGTTCTCTTTGCTGTTTGAACATGAGAAGAATAAACATAAGACTAATAAATAGAATACTTTTTTCATGATTGGTACTTTTTTAATAAGCGCAATCAGATAAAATTTATCTGACTGCACTTTAATTTTTAGTGGTTATATTTTATTCCAGGAAGTCTGGTTGATCCAATGTATACGCACGTATATTTTTCATATGGTGGTATACAATCAAAGTTCCCACTTTCACCTCTTGCCAACGCTTCCACATTTTCTAATGCAATGCCTGATAAATGTAATCTTTTGCCTTGTGTGTTATATACAGTTACTCCCGCAACAGCAACTATCACAACCACTGCCAACATCTTATATACTTTTTTCATTTCGTTTATGTATAAAAGCTTTTATCATGTGAATAAAACAGGACATTCACATATTCATTTCCATTATTCTTTTAATAGGAACCCTATTTCTTCCTATGCTCTACCACAATCTATCATTTCAGCGACAAGACTTTGTTGTTTCCATCATTTCTAATACCTTTGTGCCCGTTACCTCCTCCCTTTTAGCGAGGAAAGCCGGGAGACAAGTTGATTTCTGTGAAGTTCCACTATATCCCTATGAACAATTTCCACATAAAAGTACAAGTGCGGAACCAGGAGTCTGATGGTAACATGTCTGAGAATAGCCTCTAAGATTCACCACCCGCTAAAGCTTCTATATTAGCTTGTGTCAAACTTGATATACATGGAGATTTATGTAAATTAATTGTTTTTAATGTCAAAATAATAAATATTTGTATCTTCTTTATTCTCAATAGCGACATAGATGATTCGATTGTGTAACTCATCTACCAATATACTTTTTACATAGTGTGGCAAAGTATAAGTCATGATATAGTTAAGTTCCCAATCCAATACAATAATCCTTGACGTTTCTGAGTTTGGATTTTCAAAAGATTTTTCTTTAACCGTCTGCATCAGTAAGTAAACGCACTCTGAAGTGGATTGTATGTCTGTACAACAGCGCATGCTTTCATTACTCAATTCTTCTCCATTTACTAACTCAGGGCAAATTTCCTGTTTACCTATTTGTGCCTCTTTTATAAGGTTCCCTTCCATATCATATAAAAAGACCCTGTTATAATAAAACATGGCGGAAACAACTTTTTGAAGTTTTTCGTTTAGTGTAATACGATTTATGACACTAAAATCACATTCCTCATTTTTAACAGATGTAGGAAAATCCACCCATTTCATTTTATCCTTGGTTGAATCATAAATAAAGAATAAACCGGCACCACCGTCTATATTCCCAAAATAAAAGTTTTTCTCTTTATATAAATCAGGAGAGCCTATAATTTGTTTTGGCATGCCACTTTGTGTTATAGCATTAGGCACTTTATCTATTGCCTTTTCAATATCAACACTTTTAAATGTTGCTAAATTCACATCATACAATTCCAGGGAATCCGCATGATTACATTGCAAAAAGAAAGGAAAGTTGAAATCATCGGGACCTTGTCCCAACATTCCGAATGAACCTTTAAAAGAAAAATCCTCTCTATTAAACGCATGTATATACGGTTCTTCCAATCTATTGATTACTACAAAAAAAGAATCACATAAACCTAATTTATCCACACAGAGAATATTTCCTATAGAAGTATCCTCTATATGAGGTAATGATTGATTATTCTCCTCTATTATAGTAACAGTTTTCTTCTTACCACACGAAAAGCAACTTAACAATATGACATATATTAATATATTTTTCATAGCTTCAAAATTTGCATCAAAAAGACATTATTATAATGCCTTTTTGATATCATTTACAAGAATCAGTAACAAGTAGATTTGTTGGAACCCTATTTCTTCCTATGCTCTACCACAATCTATCATTTCAGCGGCAAGACTTCATTGTTTCCATAAATTCAAATACCTTTGTGCCCGTCACCTCCTTTTTTAGTGAGGAAAGCCGGGAGTAAAGTTGTAAATGCTGGAAACTCTACAAAAAGCAATACAGAGCTTTACTCTCTTTTTCCTTGTTATACTTCTAATTTAGGGATATTCAGTTAAAGGCTGCAGATGACGGCTGCAGAATCTTGCGAGACTCCTATAAATGCCAGAAAAC
>CANQSM010000104.1 GCA_947626525.1 uncultured Phocaeicola sp.
GAAAGGTAAGTTCATGCTGACAATGTTTCCCCTGCCAATGATAGAGGAATACGCAAACAAAAACGGATGGATAATCCACCGGGTAGAAAGAACCATCAGCGCATCAAAGACGATCCGAAGAAAGCAGGAGGAGTGGATGGTATGCAATTATGAAGAACACCCGCAGCGAACTTTGTTTGATTACAAAGATTGCGGCGTTGTCGATACAACAGATGCCTCCTAAATACTATGTAAAGATAGTCATTCCTAATGAATTGCACAAATATTTGAATGTGCTTTTTGCGTGAAAATGCTATAAATTTAAAGGCTTTCAAACGCCATTCAAATGACGTTTGAAAGCCTTTTTATATCGTGTGTGTGCGATATTTTTTTCACATTTCGTTTTATACCCTGATTATCGCATTTCGTTTTTTATACCGCTCGCATTTCGTTTTGCCGATTATATTTGTGTCTCTCTGCTTGTCGTGGGGGACACAAGCTTTTTCTCAAGTGACTTTTCGCTTTGATGAAAAATCTCAAACAGAGGAGATGATTTTGAAATTTGCCGGAGAATCTTATCGGACAAGATTGGATGCTTCCGGGAGGGGAATCATTACCGTTCCGAACAATTTGGATGTCGGTTATGTAACAGTCTACGGACCTAGAAGCATACATATGTTTTATTTGGTTCCGAGAAAGAGACAAGGAGTGACCAAGATGTTAGGACAAAACATCAGCTTTGCAGGAGAAGCAGAAGAGAGCAATGGTTATCTAATAGTCCTTTTTTATCCTGTCAGGATTTAGATTATGGAAAGGAAAAGAAACTATTTATGAAGGAATGGCAGCAGCTTCCCAAACGGTTGCAAAAGAATCTTGCTGCGCAGGAGTTGCCTGCAGATTTCAAAGAAAAGGAATATAGACGTCTGTGTTATGTGGGGTGTAATATGTCGTTGACTTATCCGTTTCAGCATTCAATGCGGCTTAAGCAGAATGGCTTTACCCCAAGTGATCGTTTTGAATAAATACATCTGCATCGGGAATTTCTGGATGCGGTGTCCTATAATAAGTTTGTGGAACCTGAAAGCCGTGTATTCTTCAAACTAATGTTCTTCCTGAAACTCTATGTTTTCGGACGCTGTTCGGGTTTGTTGGAAAGGCGTGTCTGGAGGCTTGGGAATGGTTGGGGCGGCGGAAAAGGGCCCCTTGGTGTCATGACAATCGGATAACGGATGAGGCAGCGGCCGGACAGTGAGGGAGGCAGTCAGCGGATAACCATTGCGATGATTGTTGGATGACTGTTGCAACAGGAGTTGAATAACTATTGCAACAGTTGTAGCAAGGCGTATGCAACGACTGTCGCAACCGTATGGATCCGGTCGTGGCGTTGGTAGACGCCTGATACGGAGGTGTGATTGCCGGTCATGGTGACGGAGGTTGTCTGGTGAGATAGCAAAGGGAGAGGTTTCTTGCTGAGCTCTCCGTATATCCGGATGGGGTGAAAGAAAGGGCTTTTTAGATGGGACTTGTTCGGGAATACTTTAAAAAATGGCCTGCTTTAACATTATTTTTATGCAAAATAATGTTATAATACACCTATCTTATGATGTTTCTTTCGATTAGTATGAATATCGGATGAAGGGAAGGGTGATTGCCAGTTATGGTGTCACCAAAGGAAAACATACCTACTTCGTTCGGATGGAGCGTTGAGTCCGTCTGCCATCATGATGGCAGGTCGTGTGTTGGGTAGCATTGAATCGAAGCTGGTTGCAAAATAAAATCTTCTCTCTCTTAATTTGTATAAAAAGGGGAAGCCGTGGGGAAGTGATTTCTCTGCGGCTTCTTTTTCGTATGTCCTGAAGAGAAATGGTTGGATTACAAATTTTTTTGAAATGGAAAAGCGTTTCTTTTTAGGAAGAATTTTTCCAAATAAAAGGATTCCTTTTCATAAAAAGAGTATATTTGTCTGTTAAACAATAAAAACTCTATGTTATGGGATCATTGAAAACTAAATGTAGAAAGTCTGCCGGACAATCCTTTTGCTTTTTGGTAATTGTGTTTCTGTGTTTGTCCTCTTGCTCTTCTCATACGAAAGATATTATTCCTTCCGCAGAATATGCCCCTTATGTGAATGCCTATACGGGAGGGGTAATTTCACAAAACTCAACCATACGGATTGAATTGGCACACGACCAGCCTATGGTCAGTCTGAACAGTGAGATAGAGAATAATCCGTTTCGTTTTTCTCCTTCTTTGGAAGGTAAAGCCTATTGGGTGAGTAATAGTGTCATTGAGTTTATTCCGGAAAAAGGGAATCTGAAACCCGGTACTTTTTATGAAGCTGTTTTCCAATTAGGAGATTTTGTTGAGGTTGACAAAAAACTGAAAGAGTTCAATTTCTCGTTTCGGGTGCAAGAGCGTCATTTTACCCTTCGTATGGATCCAGTGCGCGTGACTGCTGCCCGGCCGGATGAGATTTCTTTTGGAGGTGAAATATGTTTTAGCGATGTCGTGAAAAAAGAGGATGTGGAAAAGATATTGGCTGTAAAGGATACAAATGGCCGGAAATTTCCTGTAAAAGTAACCTCTGTCGATGAAGCGGCACGATATGAATTTAATGTGGAGCGTATTCCCCGAAAAATGGAAGACTATGCTGTGGAACTCGTGGTAGACGGGACTGTCGCCGATATAGAACAGACACAGAGTGAAAAAATTGTGGTTCCGTCGAAAGGCAGTTTCCGCTTTTTGTCTGCAAGACGTATAGAGCAACCGGAAAACGGAGTAGAGGTTGTTTTTTCGGATCCGATTTCTGAAGTGCAGGATCTGAATGGCTTGGTTGATGTACCGGGAATATCGGCTTTGGTTACACAAGTTGTTGACAATAGGGTTCTGGTCTATTTTGAAACGAATAAGCAGGATAAGTTTACTTTGGAGATTCATGAAGGAATACAAAACAGTCGTTATGAACCGTTGGGCGTATCTCATTCGATTTCCTTCAGTGCGCAGGACTTGAAGCCCCAGGTGGAAATGAAAGTATCGGCTGCAATCTTGCCTGATTCCAAGAGTTTGGTGATTCCATTCAGAGCCGTGAATCTCTATGCGGTAGATTTGAGCGTAATTCGTATTTTTGAGAATAATGTGCTGATGTTTATGCAGGGCAATACGCTCTCTTCGGCAGATGAATTGCGCCGTTCCGGGCGGTTGGTATATAAGAAAACATTGTGGCTGGACCAAGACGCTTCGAAAGATATCCATCATTGGGCGGACTATTCCATCGATCTTGCCGGTCTTATACATCAGGAACCTGGAGCCATATATCGGGTGATACTTTCTTTCCGTCAAGAGTATTCTGCCTACCCTTGTGGAGAGAAGGAAAACGAAAATAGGATTTTTACAGGTAATACGCGTTCTGAATCATTAGTGAAAGTGGGTGGAGATGCATTGCAAGAAGAGGATGAAGCGGAATGGGATACTCCTGAAGCTTATTATTATTGGGGTGGGGCTGTGGATTGGAGCCAGTATCGTTGGACAGAACGGGATAATCCGTGCCATCCTTCTTACTATATGGGAGCCGACCGGATAGCGGCCTGCAACGTACTCGCTTCTAATCTGGGGATGATTGTGAAACGGAATTCGCAGAATAAGTTATGGATAGCCGTAAACAATTTGCTGGACACCAATCCTGTAAAAAACGCTCAGGTGACTGTTTACAATTTCCAACTGCAAGTGATTGGAAAAGGTGTGACAGACGGGGAAGGATTATCAGAAGTCGTTACGGAGGGAGTTCCTTTTATGGTTGTGGCAGAGTCGAACCATCAGAAGACGTATGTTCGGGTTGTGGATGGAGAGGAGCAGTCGGTCAGCCGGTTTGATGTGGGAGGCAAAGATATCCAAAAAGGGCTGAAAGGGTTTATATATGGAGAAAGAGGCGTATGGCGTCCGGGAGATACCTTGCATGTTTCTTTTATTCTGGAGGATCGGGAAAAGAGGATTCCGGATAAACATCCGGTAGCATTGGAATTGTACAATCCGAAAGGACAGTTTTACGCTCGGATGGTTTCCACGCAAGGATTGAACGGGTTTTATACATTTCACATTCCCACTCAAACGGATGATCCGACCGGTATTTGGAATGCTTACGTGAAAGTCGGAGGCTCTGCTTTTCATAAAAGTTTGCGTATCGAGACCATAAAGCCTAACCGATTAAAAATAAATCTGGTGTTGCCAAGTAAATTTCAGGCGGGAGACAAAAATGTGCATGTGCCGTTGAGTGCGGCATGGCTTACGGGAGCTTCGGCTTCTGGGTTGAAAGCGAAAGTGGAGATGTCTTTATCTCGCGTGGATACCCAGTTTAAGAATTACGGGCAATATGTCTTCAATAATCCGGCTACGGATTTTGCCGTACTTAAGAAGGAAGTGTTCAATGGCGTGTTGGATGCGGAGGGAAAATCCGGATTCTCATTGAAACTGCCGGAAGCCATGCATGCTCCCGGATTGTTGAATGCCCGTTTTACCACTCGTGTGTTCGAACCGGGAGGAGACGCCAGTATGTATACGCAGACAGTTCCGTTTTCTCCATTTGCTTCTTATGTGGGAATTAATCTGAATCAACCGAAAGGGAAATATATTGAAACGGATAAAGAGCATGTGTTTGATGTGGTGACACTGGACGCGGAAGGAAAACAGATAAACCGTTCCAATCTGGAATATAAGATTTATCGTATAGGTTGGAGCTGGTGGTGGGAACATAATGAAGAATCTTTTGGGACGTATATTAATAGTAGTTCCATCGCTCCTGTAGCCAGCGGTTCCCTGCAAACCATTGGTGGACGGGCTTTTTTCAAATTCCGGGTCAATTATCCTGACTGGGGCCGTTATCTGGTGTATGTAAAAGACAGGGAAAGCGGACATGCTACCGGAGGTACGGTTTATGTGGATTGGCCGGAGTGGAGAGGACGTTCGGACAAGAAAAACCCGAATGGCGAGAAAATGCTGACCTTTTCTTTGGATAGGGAAACTTATGAGATAGGGGAAACGGTGACAGCCATCATTCCGGCTACTTCAGGAGGGCGTGCCTTAGTTTCCTTGGAGAACGGTTCGAGAGTGATACGTAGGGAATGGATCACATTTTCTGGTCAGGGAGATGCGAAATACACTTTCAAGGCAACGCCGGAAATGGCTCCGAACGTATATCTGCATATCAGTATGTTGCAACCCCATGCCCAGACTGTCAACGATTTGCCCATTCGCATGTACGGGGTGATGCCGGTATTTGTCACGAATCGGCAGACTGTTTTGCGTCCGCAGATAAGAATGCCGGAAGTGTTGCGGCCGGAGGCGGATTTTCGTATAGCGGTGAGTGAGAAAAACGGAAAGCCGATGACTTATACATTGGCGATTGTGGATGATGGATTACTGGACTTGACGAGTTTCAAAACGCCTGACCCGTGGAATGAGTTTTACGCCCGTGAAGCGCTTGGCATCCGTACTTGGGATATGTATGATGAAGTGCTTGGAGCTTCTGCAGGGAAATATGCTTCTCTTTTCAGTACAGGAGGAGATGCCGCGCTGAAGCCGGCCGATGAAAAAGCGAACCGTTTCAGGCCTGTCGTAAGATTTGTCGGCCCGTTCTATTTGGGAAAAGGAAAACAACGGACTCACACCCTGAAGTTGCCCATGTATGTGGGCTCTATCCGTGCAATGGTGGTCGCCGGACAAGACGGGGCCTATGGCAGTGCGGAAAAGAATGCTTTTGTACGAAGTCCTTTAATGCTGCTGTCCACTTTGCCTCGAGTATTGAGTATCGGAGAGGAGGTGACGGTTCCGGTGAATGTGTTTGCAATGGAGGGTGAAGTGAAAAATGTCAGCGTTTCCGTTCAGGCTTCCGGTTGTGAGGCGCGGATAACAGGTCCGTCGCGGCAAACTCTGCATTTTGGCCGGCCGGGCGACAAGCTGGTCTCTTTTAAATTGAAGACCGGAAATAAGACCGGAAAGGTTACGTTGCGTATGGCAGCCGAGGGAGATGGGCAGCAGGTGAAGGAAACGGTTGAAATAGAGGTCCGGAATCCTAATCCGGTACTTACTTTGTGCAACCGCCAATGGGTGGAAGCCGGGCAGACCGGCACATTGTCTTACCGGTTGGAAGGAACTCCTGTAGACAATACCTTGCGAATGGAGGTATCTCGCATTCCATCGGTGGATATGGGACGCCGGTTTGATTTCCTGTATAATTACCAACATCATTGTACGGAACAGTTAACCTCCAAGGCTTTGCCGCTCCTGTTTGTCTCACACTTTAAGGCCGTGGATGAGAAGGAAGCTACCGCAATAAAGGAAAATGTGCAGGAAGCCATCCGGCAACTTTATGCCCGCCAGCTCCCTAACGGAGGATTTGTCTCTTGGCCTGGGAATGCTGTGGCGGATGAATGGGTGGGTTCCTATGCGGGTATGTTTTTGGCACTGGCACAGGAACAAGGCTATGCGGTTCATGCGAATGTATGGGATAAATGGAAACGGTTTGAGCGCGCGGCCGCTCAAAATTGGCGCATGCCGAAGGAAACGGACGGCTGGCGGCGGTGGCAGTCGGAATTGCAACAGGCATTCCGATTGTATACGCTGGCTTTGGCCGGAATCCCGGAATATGGAGCCATGAATCGGATGAAGGAGCGGAGTGGGTTGTCTTTGCAGGCCAAATGGCGGCTGGCTGCGGCTTACGCTCTGACTGGTAAAATGAAACCGGCTGAGGAACTGGTGTTCCGTATAAAGAATACTGTACAGCCTTATTCTTCTGCAAATGTGGTTTATGGTTCTTCCAATCGGGATGAAGCGATGATTTTAGAGACGCTCATATTGATGAACCGGGAGAAGGAAGCTTTGGCGCAGGCGAAAATCGTTTCCGGGAATTTGTCCGCGGAGAATAGCTTCGATACCCAGTCGACGGCATTTGCATTGATGGCAATGGGACGCTTGGCGGAAAAACTGTCCGGAACACTTGATTTTACCTGGACATGGAACGGAAAACAACAGCCGGAGGTAAAATCAGCCAAGGCGACTTTTGGACGGTCGCTTTCCGCATCACCAAAGTCGGGAGTCGTTTCTATCCGCAATCGGGGAAAAGGCATTCTGAACGCCGAGCTTGTTTACAGGACCCGGTTGACAAATGACACGTTGTCTGACAGGGCTTGCAATATAAGGATGGACTTGAAATATACGGATATGAGTGGGCACCCGATAACTGTTGGGAAGATGAAGCAGGGAACAGACTTTATGGCTGTTGTTTCGGTTTCAAATGTGAGTGGTAATTCGGATTACACTCATTTGGCGTTGACTCATATTTTGCCTTCGGGATGGGAAATCTATGACGGGCGTTCAAAAGGTTCTTATACCTATCAGGATGTCCGCGATGACCGGGTCTTGACTTATTTCGATTTGAAGAAAGGGGAGTCTAAAACGTTTACTGTACGTTTGCAAGCCACTTATGCGGGGGATTTCATTCTTCCGGCCGTACAATGCGAGGCCATGTATGACGGGACGGTGCAGGCGCGTAGCAGGGCGGGAAGGACTGTTGTCTTTCAATAGGAAACGGAGAGGAAGATACATGGGAGTATATAATTGCGGGATGTGAAAAACAGAAAGGGACAACGGGCTTGCCAAGGTTTCTATAAACGATTGTCTTTCACTGGAAAGGGGATACTGCTCGTATTTACTGTTCTGGTGATAGGGTATGTTTTTTGTCTTCCTGAACAATTGTTCCATGTACCTTACGCTACGGTTGTCACCGATCGGAACGGTGAACTGTTGGGAGCGCGCATAGCCTCTGATGGGCAATGGAGATTTCCTGAACGTACAACTGTTCCGGAAAAAATAAGGCAATGTCTGGTAGCTTTTGAGGACAAGCGTTTCTACAGGCACTGGGGAGTTGACTTGCTCGCTCTTTCCAGAGCCGTATATCAAAATGTCAAATATAGGCGGATTGTGAGTGGAGGCAGTACCATAACGATGCAGGTCATCCGTTTGGCCCGGAAGCGTCCGCGTACGTTCGTGGAGAAATGGATTGAGATGCTTTGGGCCACTCGTCTGGAGTTCCGTTTGTCGAAAGATGAGATTCTGGCCATGTATGTGTCTCAAGCTCCGTTTGGCGGAAATGTGGTCGGGCTGGATGCGGCGGCATGGAGATATTTCGGCCATGCGGCGGAGGAGCTGTCCTGGGCGGAGTCCGCCACTCTTGCCGTGCTGCCCAATGCCCCTTCTGTGATTCATCCTTCGAAGAGGAGGGACATGCTGCTGGCCAAACGCAACCGCTTGTTGAGACAGCTTTATGCGGACGGGCTCATGGATGAGCCGGATTATGAACTGGCCATTGCCGAACCTCTTCCGTCCGAACCCTATCCGTTGCCCCAAACAGCCCCTTATTTAGTGGACTATTTTTATAAGGAGCATCAGGGCGAGCATTCCTGTTCCACCATTGACAAGGGGGTTCAAGTCCGGGTGGAGGAGGTGGCCGAGCGGTGGAGCAATGAACTGGGACGGAACGATATTCGTAATTTGGCCGTTTTGGTAATTGACATTCCGGCTAATCAAGTGATAGCCTATTGTGGAAATGTCCATTTCAATCGGAAGCAGGGCGGCAGCCAGGTGGATATCATTCGGGCTCCCCGAAGTACGGGCAGTATACTGAAGCCTTTTTTGTATCAGGCGATGCTGGAGGAAGGTTCTCTGCTTCCGCATACTTTGTTGCCGGACATTCCCGTGAACATAAACGGGTTCACTCCCCAGAACTTTAATATGAGATATGAAGGAGCCGTGCCTGCCTCTGAGGCCTTGGCCCGTTCGCTGAATATTCCGGCGGTGGTGATGTTGCGGAAATATGGCGTTGCCAAATTTTGCGGTTATCTGCAACAGATGGGCTTTCGGAGTATCAACCGTCCGGCCTCCCATTATGGATTGTCCCTGATTCTGGGTGGGGCGGAAGCCACTCTATGGGAAGTGACGAACGCATATAAGAACATGGCCGCCAGGGTCTCGCCGGCAGCACGTAAAGGAATGGATGAGGCTCGGATTGCATTGCCTGTGGAGGAACCGGCGAATGGAGTGAAGAAAGGCGATGATTTCATATCATTGGGGGAGGGATGGGAGAAAACGGCGGAATCCGCGGCCGCTTCCTGGCTTACCCTTTCGGTCTTGACGGATGTCAATCGCCCGGAGGAGATAGATTGGAAGTCCATTGCTTCTATCCAGACTGTCGCATGGAAAACGGGAACAAGCTACGGGTTCAGAGACGCCTGGGCTGTGGGGGTGACGCCTCGTTATGCCGTGGGGGTATGGGTAGGCAATGCGACGGGTGAGGGGAGGCCCGGACTGGTGGGAGCGCAGACGGCAGGGCCTGTTTTGTTTGAGATCTTCAATCTTCTTCCTTCCTCTTCCTGGTTTGAGCGGCCCGATGAAGGACTGGTTGAGGCGGAGGTCTGTCGCCGGTCAGGGTATTTGAAAGGACGTTTCTGCGAAGAGACGGATACGATACTCATTCTTCCATCTGGATTGAGAACGGAGGCTTGTCCTTATCATCGCCCTGTCATGTTGTCTGCTGATGGGAATTATCGCGTATATGAGAATGATACGCATGCGGAACCCACTATCCGAAAAGCATGGTTTGTGCTTCCGCCCGTCTGGGAATGGTATTATAAACAATATCATCCTGAATACAAGCCTCTTCCTCCCTTGAAGACCGGCATGGGAGAATCTTCTTCTCCATCCATGCAATTTATTTATCCTCCCATGAATGCAAGGATTAAGGTCCCCCGTCTGTTGGATGGAAGTGAAGGATTTATAACCGTTGAATTGGCTACCAATCATCCGGATGCGACGATATTCTGGCATTTGGATGACACCTACCAGGCACAGACGCAGGATTTTCATAAAATCTCTTTGCGTCCGGCTCCCGGTAAGCATACCGTGACAGCGGTGGACGGAGATGGAAATGCGGTTTCTGTTACATTTTCTATCGAGTGATGGAAAGGCAGGGTCCCTTGCCATTTTTTATTGCTTGACGTGAATTCATCGGATTCAAAATAGCGCCAGTGAACTGGTCTATGGTTTCGCTGTCAATTTCTTCTCATATTTTAGGGATATTCAGAATTTAGTCAACTAATTATTTGCCAATATGATAGATATTTTGTAACTTTACAAAGAACCCCC
>CANQSM010000105.1 GCA_947626525.1 uncultured Phocaeicola sp.
TTTTCTGGCATTTATAGGAGTCTCGCAAGATTCTGCAGCCGTCATCTGCAGCCTTTAACTGAATATCCCTAATTAGAAATTATTCGTTTATGCGATATCTCTTTTATGTGAAAAAAATATATAGAAGAATATTTGTAGAATTAAAAATAATACTCTACCTTTGCGCCCGTAATTTGAAAGATGGCGGGATAGCTCAGCTGGTTAGAGCGCATGATTCATAATCATGAGGTCCCCGGTTCAATCCCGGGTCCCGCTACTACAAGAAAGTTTAGACTGTTAAGAGGTTTCCGCTCTTGGCAGTCTTCTTTGTTTTGATGCGGTCTTTTGAATTTTCGTAGCGTTTATAGAGAATATTAAAGGGAATATCAGGTGGAACATTTTTTTTGTATAAATAATTCGTGTTCGAAATAAATAATATACTACCGTAGAAAAAACTTCTGGACTCTTCTGATAGGCTTTTTAGGCTTGTGTTCAAGGAAAATCTTCCGTTATGTACAAACTTAAAGTGGAATTGTATATCAATCTAAATCTTGTTTATGTAAGAATAAATGGAATAATGTATGGGTGGATCGTAAAAAATAATTTGAAAAAAGGTAACTGATTGGAGAGGTTAATCGTTTTTAAGTAAAAAGAGTTATTATTTATTATTAAAAACAATTGCTTATGAACGGTAATTTAAAAATGAGAGAGAAAAAGATAAGGCCTTTTTGGCTATTGCTCTCTTTTTGCTGTCTATCGTTACAGACGATGGCACAGACGGCTGACAAAAAAGTATCTTACCAATGCAAAAATGAGAAACTTTCAGCCGTTTTTGAACAGTTAGAGCGTTTGTCTGGGTATTACAGGCTGCAATTCGCTTATGCTGATGTCGAGAGGTATACAGTTTCCGCTGATTTGAAAGAAGTGACGATTCCTCAAGCTGTTGGAGAACTGATTAAAGGTAAACCATTGTCGTATATGGTGGAAAACCAGTATGTTTATATCAAACAGCAGAGGGGGGGGGGTAAAACCCTCTTCAAAAAAAGTGACGTATAGCGGTACGGTAGTGGATGATTTGGATATGCCGCTGCCAGGTGTTAATGTGGCAGTGAAAGGCCTGCAAGGAGTTGGTACAACGACAAATGCAGATGGTGAATTTTCTATAGAACTTTCGGAGGACAAGCACATTCTTGTATTTACTTATATAGGTATGAAAGCTCAGGAAGTTCGCGCTACGGAAGGTAAAAAGTTAAGTGTTCGTTTGCAGCCAGATGCCGTGGCTTTAAAAGAAACTGTGGTAACTGGTATTTTTACCCGTAAGAAAGAGAGTTTTACCGGTTCCGCAACTACAGTGAAAAAAGAAGATTTGCAGAAAATGGGTAACCAGAACATTCTTCAGTCTTTGAAGAGTCTGGATCCTGCTTTCCATATTGTCGAGAATAACGATTTCGGTTCAGACCCCAACAGAGCGCCTCAGATTCAGATGCGTGGCCAACAGTCAATGCCTGACATCAAAGGAACCTATAAGGGTAATCCCAACCAGCCGCTGTTTATTTTGGATGGTTTCGAACGGATATTACCACCGTGTATGACTTGGATATGAATCGTGTCGAGACCATTGTATTGTTGAAAGATGCCGCAGCCAAAGCAATTTACGGTGCCAAAGCTGCCAACGGAGTGGTTGTCATAGAAACACATCAGCCGAAAGCCGGAAAACTGAGAATTTCCTACAAGGGAGATATCAATCTGACTGTTCCGGATCTGACTGGCTATAACTTATGCGATGCCCAAGAAAAATATGAAGTTGAAAAAGCTCACGGAGACAACTATGATTCATGGTTTTATGAACAATATTTAAATGGAATCAAAGCGAATATAGAACGTGGGATAAACACCGACTGGCTGGCACAGCCCTTACATACTGGTGTCGGCCACAGACATTCGCTCTATATGGATGGAGGAGATGATCGTCTGCGTTATGGAGTGGATTTGCTGTATAATGATATGAAAGGTGTCATGAAAGGTTCCAATCGTCAGACTTTTACCGGAGGATTTACGCTTTCATACCGTTATAAAGACCTGTTGTTTAGAAATCAGTTCAACACAAGTCTAAATCGTGCCGACGATTCGCCATATGGTGAGTTTTCGGATTATGTTGCTATGAATCCATATTGGACCCCGTATGACGAAAACGGCGATTTGAAACAGATTGCAGGTTCTACCGGAGGTGGAGGTTATACTCTTGTGAATAGAGGAAATCCTTTATGGAATGCCTCCATCGGTACCAAAAATTTCAGTAAATATACCAGTCTGACCAATAATTTCTATATCGAATGGCAGGCATTAGAAACATTGAAGTTTGTTGGTCGTTTGGGTCTTTCTAAAAATTTGAATTCACGTGAAGATTTTTATCCGGCTGCACATACAAAATTCCTGAGCTATTCGGAAGATAAGTTCTTTGAAAAAGGTTCATACAGCAAACTGGAAGGAGAAAGTAGCAGCATCAATATGGACATCACAGCCAATTATTCGTTCTTGCTGGACAAACACCAAATATTCTTGAATGTAAACTATAATATGGAGCAAAATCGCTCGGAGGATGTAACCTTTATAATGGTCGGTTATCCGAATGATAGAATCAGTTTTATCACGTCCGGACTAAAATTTAATAAGGAAGATTTTCCTCCCGAGGGTAGTGAGAATATCAGTCGTGAAGTCGGTATTTTGGGAGCTTTGAACTATTCGTATGACGACCGCTATCTGGCAGATTTGTCATGGCGTGCCAGTGCCTCTTCCCGTTTCGGTAAAGACAAACGTTGGGGACAATTTTGGTCGGCAGGTATTGGCTGGAACTTCCATAATGAGCATTTCATGGAAAATGTCGAGTGGCTGAAACAATTGAAATTACGTGCATCTACCGGTTATACAGGAGCCCAAAACTTCAGTCCTTATCAGGCATTGGCTATGTTTGGCTACCACCAGGATCAAGCATACGACAATTGGATTGGCTCATATTTGCAGGCTTTGCCTAACGATAATTTAAAGTGGCAGAAAACCCAGGATTTCAATATTGGATTTGACTTAAATCTGTTCGGTCGTTTGATGATTTCTTATGACTATTATATCCAAAAAACGAAAGATCAGCTACTGGCTTTGACCGTGCCTCCATCCATGGGTTTTACTAGCTACATGGAAAATATTGGAAGTACAGAGAATAAGGGAATGGAGTTAAAATTAAATGCCCATTTATTGTATGATGTCGATAATGACCGTTATTTGAGCACCTCCTTTTCTATTGCGAAGAATACCAATAAATTAAAAGAGATATCAAATGCATTGAGAAGCTATAATGATGAAGAAGATAAAAAGATTACAGACGGGAAAACGAACAAGCCGCAAACTCGTTTTGTAGAGGGACAATCCATGAATGCCATTTGGGCAGTGCGTTCTCTGGGAATCGATCCGGCTACCGGGCGGGAACTTTATCTGACCAAAGACGGAAAGACAACGACAGAATGGAGAACAGAAGACCAAGTGGTATGTGGGGATGCAATGCCAAAATGCTCCGGTACTTTCGGTTTGAATATGGATTATCAGGGAATTTTCATGAATCTGTCATTCTATTATCAGTTTGGAGGACAGACTTACAATCAGACATTGGTTGACCGTGTAGAGAATGCGGACATTACAATGAATGTGGATAAACGAATTTATAATTCAGTATGGAAGAAACCGGGAGATATGGTTGATTTTGCCTATAATCGTTTTAGTGTAACAAAACCAAGCTCTCGTTTTGTACAGGATTTGAATGAATTGAGAATGTCTTCTTTGAATGTCGGTTATGATTTCCGTCATTGTGCATTTATGAAAAATAGCGTAATCAAGCAGTTGAAGGCCAGTTTTTATATGGATGATGTATTCCGTGCTTCTACAGTGAAAACAGAACGCGGGTTGACTTATCCGTTTGCACGTACTTTTTCATTTTCATTACAAGCAACATTCTAAAAGATAGATTCAGATGATAAGAATACAAAAAATAAAGAATTTACTCGGCATTTTATGTATGGCATTGCTGAGTGTTTCATGTGAAAAATGGCTGGATGTCAGCCCTGAAACGGAAGTAAAATATGACGATTTATTCAGTTATAAGAATGGCTTTAAAGATCAGCTGACCGGAATATATACGAATTTATGTTCAGAAGACCTTTACGGAGCACATCTTTCTTTTGGAATGATGGATGCTTTGGGCCAGCAATATACTTGGCAACAAGCTATGGGTAAGTATTATCACCTTCATCGCTTTGAATATGAGGAGGGCACTAGCGAAGGAGTGATTGCCGGAGTATGGAATAAAATGTATAATACAATAGCCAATGTGAATATTCTGTTGCAAGGCATTGAAGAGCATCGCAGTGTATTGACAGAAGAGGAAGAGAAGATTTATGAAGGCGAGGCTTATGCCTTGCGTGCGTTTATGCATTTTGATTTGCTTCGTCTGTTCGGTAAAAGTTTTGTAAGCGGAGCTCAAGAAAAGTCCATTCCCTATGTAAGGAAAATCTCAAAGGAAGTAACTCCATTGTCGACTGTGTCTGAAGTGATAGAATTGGCTTTGCAGGATTTGGAAAAGGCTGCATCGCTGTTGGAACAGGATCCGGAAAAAACGGGATCAGCCACAACAGCCTTTATCGGTACGCGTGAATTTCATCTGAATTATTATGCCGTGCGTGCTTTGATGGCCCGTATCTGTATGTACAAGAACGATAAGGTCAATGCATTGAAATATGCCCAAGAGGTAATAGAGTCCAAAAAATATCCATGGGTGTCAAGTGGCTCTGTGACAACTTCCGACCGTAATAGTCGGGACGGAATTTTCATGTCGGAATGTATCTGGATGTTGAACAATAGCAAATTAGGATCATTGGTGGACGTTTATCTGAAAGAAAGCGAAGATAACGAAGGAAATTTATTGGTAACTTCAGCGGAGGTGCGAAATGAAATATTTGAAAGTAATTTATACGGAGGCTCTGATTGGAGATACATTTATTATTTTGAACCTTATAACACCAATTTTATCAGTTCTAAATTGTGGCAGGTGTCATCTACATATAACAAGAAACAACCGTTATTGCGTATCAGTGAAATGTTTTTGATTGCAGCAGAGTGTGCTGATAACACCAAGGATGCCTTGGCCTATATAAATGAATTACGTCGGCATAGGGGATTCCAAGAAGGAGACGACATATGGGATGAGGGTATGACAGCAGAAAAATTGCAGACTATTATAGGGAAAGAGTATCGGAAAGAGTTTATCGGAGAAGGACAGTGGTTCTTCTATTGCAAACGGACAGACCAACCTATTTTGCCTAGTGTAACAGTGACATTCAGTAAAGGCTTTTATGTGCTTCCAATGCCTGATCAGGAAGTGGATTATGGAAACAGAAATTAATATAAAGAAGTTATGAAAAATTTTATACATACCGGCTGCCTGTCATTATTTGTGTTGATGACCGCTATCTTTGGTGGCTGTGAGAAAGATGACTACGTCAAATATGAAACAGACTATGCTTCGTTGATATTTGAATATGCTGCGGCAGGAAATGACAGTATTGTTTATTCTTTTGCCCTGCATCCTAATGCGGAAGAGGGAATGATAAAAATCCCTTTTAAATTGATCGGTGTGGCAATATCTCAAAACCGGACTGTAGGAGTCGAGATTGTATTGGATAAAACGACCGCGAAAGAAGGGGAGGATTTTGAAATAGTCAGACGTGAATTATCGGCTGATTCTATCCTCGACTCATTGCAAGTGAAGGTAAAGAAAACGGCCAAATTGGATAATGGCAGTCTGTACATTGCCTTGCGTTTGTGTGGCAATGAAAATTTTGCAGCGGCACCAATCAATGGAGACACCTATAGAATTGTATTGAATAACATTCTGGTGAAACCGACCGGTTGGCCTTTCGGTGAATACAGCCGTATAAAACATCAGTTTGTGATTAAGGTGATTGGAATTGCCACTGACTATGACAAGTGGAGTACTTCAGACAGGATTCGTTATACCAGTTTGTTGAATCAAGCTTTGTATGAGTATAACAAGGAACATCCGGGCAATCCATTGAGAGACGAGAACGGTTTGCCTATAACATTTTAGATGATATGTAACATTAAAGAATTATATGATGAACAAGATTACAAATATACTTTTTACCATACCTCTTGCTTGGGCATTGGCTTCCTGTTATGACGACAAGGGGAATTATGATTACACCGAATTGGACAAGGTGGCAATCAGTATGCAGGACACCGTATATGCAACCCAATTCAGAACATTGGAATTGGATGCAGACATTTTATTTGAAGGAGCGTCGGAAGAGGATTATACTTTCAGTTGGCGCTTGTGGTCGAACGGATTTGATGGGTTCAATCATAAAAAAGAGATAGGGAATGAACGCAAATTGGCTTATAGCGTGGAAGAAATTGCCGGCTCGTACACTTTGGCACTGACTGTAACGAACAAAGCTACGGAAGTGAGCAGTTATAAAACGGCTCTTTTGTTGGTGCAGAGCACTATAACGGAAGGCCTGATGGTATTGCATGAAAAAGATGGGAAGAGTGATTTTGATTTGGTGATGAGTCCTTATTTTTCACAGCGAGTGAAACAAGATGAAATCCTGCATAATGTATATGAAACGGTGAATGGAGAGCCATTGGAGGGAAGAGGTGTCTCCATCGATGCATTCTTTTCTATTGGACGATATCAGGATGTGATGGTTTTAACAGACAAAGGAGGGGCTCGTTTATCAGCTGTTACAATGGAAAAAAGTTATGATATAGCGACACTGTTCCCTCAAATGGAAGACTGGAAACCGGAAAATTACCTGTATTGGAATTACTATTGGAGTCCCGGACGATTTGGATATGACGCTCTTATTTCTGGAGGCCGTTTTTATATATATAGCTGTATTGGAAAAGATTTTACAAGTTATACTGAACCGATCTTAAAAGATGGTTTGACCTATAAGGCTTCTCCTTATGCTCCGAAATGGTTTGATTATTATCAAGGAATTCTTTATGACGAACTCACCGGACGTTTTTTGGGAATAGAAAAAAATACATATATATTGAAAGAGTTGGCAGCGCCGACAGCAGAACAAGTATTTGATTGGAATAATATGCATGCAACGTTGCGCTATATGGATACCGGATATGGAAAACATGAATTCGGATTATTTGAAGATTGGGATTCGCATGAGCTGACTTTGTATGAATTTAATTTTGATACGACGCCCAATATTGCTGTAGCCAAGTATCCGGCATCCAATTGTCTGAATTTGAAGAATGCCAAATTTTATGCAGTAGGTGACCTAGGGCCTCTTTTTATATATGCAGATGACCAAAATGTTTACCGTTTTGACTACAACGGTTCAAAAAATGAGGAAAAACTTTATACACTGCAAAAAGCGGGTGAAAAGATTACTGGAATGCAGATATTGACTATTTTTGTAGACAGGTATTTCCCATCCCATCCGTACAATAATAAAGTTTTGTTGCTGTCAACCTATAATGAAAGCACGAAAGAGGGAAAAGTCTATATGTATTATATCAATGTAACCAATGGTGCAGTAAATCTTTCCTCTGAGAAAATATTAGATGGCTTTGGTGAGATTTTGGATATGAACTGGAATTATCCTAAATATGCTTAGTGATTATGCGTAGATTGTTAGTAATGTGTTTTGTAAGGGGGATAAAACGAAATGCGATAAATTGAGTTATTCCACATAAACGGTAATAGTTTTGATATACAAATAGTTATATACGAATAGGAGAGGGAAGAGAGAAAAACGAAAAGTTTACTCTGCTTTACTTTGGCTTTACTTTGGACTTTACTTTGAACGGTTTGAACGCCCGTCAACTTTACATGGCAATGGAGATGTGATAAACGGAGTAGAGTAGGGTAGGAGAAATGCGGTACATGGGCTGCGAAATGCTTTATTTAGGCGTTTTGCAGCCCTTTTTGTGCTTTATAGATAGATTGGCTTCCTACTTTTGAATAGTTGAAATTTAGTGCTCAAAATAGCGAAAATAGGGTGGGGAGGAGAGAGGCGATTTTAGCGGGAATATTTCGTTTTTTGCAGCTTGGTTATGCAGTTGGTTATGCGTTTGGTTATGCAAATTTGTCAAGAAAAAAACGAAATGCGCTGATTGGTTATGCGTTTGGTTATGCAATTTAAGTAAAATTAAGATGGGTTGAATTATACAAGTTACCATTTTACTACCCGTTTTTATGGCTTTATGTATTATTCAAGGGGGGGGGGAATACCATATAAAGAATAATGCAAATCAGCATATATGATAGAGTAATATGCTGATTTATAAAAAGGTATCTGGCAATTTCTGTTTTATTTGTGTTGAAAACGTGCGTGTGTCTCTTTTATTTAGAACAATCTGTGCATACTTCCTAATACTGCGTATACTTTCTGTATCATGGAAATAGGAATGTCTTGCGGACTGTATTCCGGGCTTTTATTGGTGGGGATTAAGCGAATAAAATCTTTTTGGTCTGCTTTTCCTATTCGTTTAACAGTCCGATAGCTTTCTGTCACGATGGCATATATTTCTCCATAGGGGAGATATTGGACGGGATCGGTCATTTCTTTGAGGGCGATATAGTCACCATTGCTTAATTCGGGTTCCATAGAGTGCCCTGTAATATTGCACCATATAACACCGGGTTTGTTATAAGGCTCAAAATTTATATAGTAATCTGGATTGGTGGTTTGGTTATTCAAAACGAGATCAAACCCACCGATAAAATCTACATTGTAGTAGGGGGCTCCTTTGTATTCAAAATTAACTTCGGGCAAAGATGTCGATTTTGAATTGTCTTTTAACATTTCTCCTTTACCAGTTATTAACCAATGGAGATCTATATCTGTGTAATTTGAGATTATAGTCTCTATATTATCACTTGATATGTTTTGGTTTTTGTCTAAAAAACCATTTGATAACCCAGTGGTTCGATAGAACTCAGTTTTTTTTATGCCTTTAAATCTAAGATATTCTAATAAATTACTCTTTGCACTCATAATATTGAGATTAAAATCACTAAATCTTTTGCAAATTAGATTATAATCTCTATATTTGCATCACCGTATTAATATTACCGGCTGTAAAGGTAGTGAAAACGGCTGATATGACAATGAATAACTTTTAAAAACGATGTGATATGAGAAAGCGAATAGTAGTAGATCGTGGTGAGATCAAGAAAATCTCAAAGGATTTTAAAGTCACGAGCAAGGCTGTGTGGGAGGCTTTGGTTTATCTCAGTAACAGCAGCAAGGCGAGACTTATCCGTAAAGTAGCCATTGAACGTGGCGGAGTTGAAATCAGAGATCAAAAGGAGATTGTATGAAAAAGGTGTTTTTACTCCTCTTTAGAGATGAGTTTAAAGAGTATTTCTCTTTGACTGCAAGGCAAAAGTTTTACGTGTGGTATTTCTGCCTGAGTTTATGCTTTTTATGTATAACTGATGATAGTCCGGTATGGGCTATTATAGTGGTAGTCTTGAATTTTGCCAATGCCACCCGCCTGATAAAAAAGTGCCAATTTCAATCGATGACAAAGAAATTTAAACAGGTGAATTCCGGACGGTCTTTTGAGGTGGTTCGACTCCGCCTCCGGGGACAAAGTTTAAAAAGGTATGGAGTATTTCAATAAAATAGTATGTGTAACCTACGAGGAATTGCTTACAGTAATACCTAAAGGTACTTTGAACTCTTTGCTATATCGTGGCAAAATTCAAAGGGTTGACCGTGGTGGTGGCCTCGATGGATATGCCCGGTATAGTTATCCCTCCCTACCTGAACGCTATCGGATCCGCTTTGAGCAAAAGTATGGTGATCCGGTGGAGCTAATCAAAGAGCAGTGCATGAAAGACAGGCTTAAAATAGATGATGCCGCCCGAACATTCTTTGAGGATTACCGGTATGACAAGGCCGGCGAGATGGTGAGCCTTACCGAAAGGAAAAAAGAGGAATACACCATAAACGCCTCGGTACTGAACGAGTT
>CANQSM010000106.1 GCA_947626525.1 uncultured Phocaeicola sp.
CAACTATCTTGTTTTTCTTGGGGACCCCCTCTCAAGGCTTGAGAACAAGACGGTGGGACTTGTCCGTATGGACAGCGGATTTTTCACCAAAAAAATACTTGACTTTTTGGAATACAAAGATTTACATTATATACGTGAGTTCGGGATAAGTTTTTCTTAAAACAATGTCAATTGGGTCGTTCTTTCCACATGTACCGGCAATGCTTCCGGCTTGTTCTCAAAGAATGAATATGCCGTGAGTGCAGAGCAGATGTTCATGATGAAATTGTGTATTGATCTGTGCCTTGAATGTACGATGTCGGCCTTGTTCTTCAGCAGGTCGTTGATACACTCTATGATGCTCCTCTTCTTTAGTATGATTTTGTCCCACATGGACATGAGTCTGTTCTTCATGTTTGCCCTCAGCCCGTGTACAAGATGTATGCCCCTGTCAAAGAGTTCCTCGAGAGCCGAAGTGATAACACACCAGTATGGTCATTATCTCGCTTTCGCTCAATCGCCCCTTGCGGTTGCGGTGACGGTGTTCCTTATCTTCAAGAAGGAGGTTTTTCGCACATTCGGATGCGAAATTCTTGCAAAACTCATCCATGACACAGAAAATTTCTATAACTTTATCCTCGGCAATCATCGCTTATATTCTTGTAAGTTATTGTAATTCACCTATAAAAATACAAAATATTTGCGGGATTACTAACTTTTATGAGACGTTTCTTATCCCGAACTGACGTATGAATGAAAATTTGTGCCCATTTTTCAAAAGTTGTACCTTTGTCTATCAAGAGTTATCTCATTGATGCAAAACAATAAAGAACTCTGAAATAGGAACGGTTGCCATTTCGTTACCCAATTTTCATGCAACCCGAATAACCGTTTAATTCTAAGATAATTGCAATTTCTGCGATTTTTTGTTTAAAAAAGAGGGAGCAATTTGTTAATTCCCCTCAGTGTATAAATCATTCAAATACTTTCGCGCCCGTTCTATAATGCTGTCTTTACCCTTTTTGATATCTTCCGATGTCATATTGACCTGAATGTCCGGCTCGATGCCGAATTCCAAATGATTCATTTGCGGGTCGAACATCGGACTGGCTGAAAAGCGTACGGACCATCCGTTAGGCAATTCCGAAGAAAAAGGCAATCCGGAGCCTCCTCCTGTCCAATCGCCTATGAGGGTTACGTTAGGAAGCTGGTTCATGGAGTTGACAAAGTCATTGGTTGCGCTGTATGAGCTCCGATTGGTCAGAACAACCACATTTTTCTGCCAGCGTACACCGTTCGACGGTTCCAGATATACAGCCTGAGGAGAAGAAAAATCACTATGCCCTTTGCCTGTTTTATGACAAATGTATCCAACAAGCACCTTCTCATTGGTAAATCTTTCGGCCAGTTTGGTGGAGGCTGTCAGTTTACCGCCGGTATTATTCCGTACATCGATGATCAATCCGTTGCATGTGGCAAGTTCCTGCAACATTTCGCTCAGATTTCCATTCCCGATTCCGTTTTCGAAACTTTCGCAGTATACATAACCAATGTTATCGTCCAATACTTTATACTTGAGCGAGGAGGCGATTTTATAATCAGTCCCCAGATAGATGCGTTGTATGCTGTCGCTGAAGTTCTGCGGGTAATCCTCATGCCATGCCCAGTAGTGCGCCACGTCGAAGGTGGCATACAAATTCACATGCCCGTCGCGCAATTCGGCCAACATGTCACCCAAAACCTCGAACAGTCCCTTGGCAGTCATATCCGCAGTAATCAGTTTCCGGTAACGCTCATGCACTTTGTTCCAGTCGAGCCCGTATTTTTCCGCTTTGTAGTCCAGAAAACAATACTGCTCATCGATGATTTTCCACAGGGCCTCAAAATTGCCTGCCGGATCATTATTGTATTCATCCTCCCGAATGCATGAAGAAGACAGAATACACAATATAAAGAGAAATGCGAGCCACCGGATTCCGGTGCGTGGACAGGAACGATATATCCGGTTTCTGTGGATAGGCTTTGTCGCGGACTTTTCGGGAACTCCGGTGAATGATTGGGATATGAATGATGGTTTCATTGTGTACGATTAAAACTTAGATTGATATTTCCTGTGTCTCAATAAGGAGAACGGTCATTCAGCTTGTCTTTTTGTTTGATTAAATAGAAGTTTTTCACAAATCCGAACATAAACGCATGCGAATAGGTATGGCATTTGATACGATTTACCCGTGACTGCTGTATGTCGCCTACATACCCCATACGCAAGGTGGCCGTGCCAATGGGGATATCCAATGTCAGCAATTGCCGTAGGGAAGGCTGGTTATGCAAAGAAGTAAATTGAATGATGCCGGAATGGTTGCCCAGTGTGAATATCTCATAGTAAGATTGCTGGTATTCAGGTGAAAACATCAGTCCGGCAAACGGGATATTAATCTGATAGCGGGCAGTAAACGGTATGTTCTTGATACGGAATTTATAGAGAAGCATTCCTGAAGCCGAGAGATTGATGTAGGCTTTGGCTTGAGCCGGATTGTTGGAGTTACGGGTGTTGTAGATAAATCCCCCGTTCAGTTCTCCCAAACCTCCCGCCAGAATCTTGAGGTGATCATTGATTTGGAAATGATAGTGCAGGCCATAGCTCCAGTTTATCAGTCCGGAAAGCTCGTTTCCCGTGTCCGAACTGTTTTCCGTATAGGCGATGTTGGCCTGCAGCAGGCTTTGGGTAGATACTTTTCCTTTCATCATACGGGTCATCCGCATCCGTTCGTGTACGATACGGGCTTCTGCTCCGGTATATTCAGCAGGAGACAGGTAAGTGTCCAGAATATTTGTGTATCCTATGCCGTATAAAGTAGAGCGCATGACAAAACGATTGGCCTGGAGGGTATCGCATGAACTTTCGTTTTGAGCGAAAGCCGGGAAAAGGGTACAAGAGATAAAATAAAGAAACAAGGCTGCCTTTTTCATACATTTATTCTTTTCCGGACAAAGATAAGATTTATTGCTTAACGCGCATGGATTATTTTTTGAAAAATAGATGGAAAGAAGAAATTTGAAGTTTGACGGGTATTTTGTGCGTTACATTTTTTGGCTAAAGTAAAAAAAGTAGTTACCTTTGTGACATTCCATAATCTTATTTTATTGGGAAATGGAATATTTAAATAAGTAGAGGTGTTATTGAAATTATCTTCTGTTCTCAAATTCTCGCAAAATTTGAATCGTTGTGAAGATGATGGCAATAGCACCCACCGTTCTGCATTTGATATTGTTTCGTTAAGTTGTGCGAAATCCGGTATATGCATAAAATAGGGTGGGGCTATTGTTTTATTCACAACAGGGCAATGCGAGAAGCCTGAGACAGGATAAAACAGATATAGTTCCCACACCTTATTTTATGTGGCCTGCGGAGGGGACATACAGGCATAAATCTTATACAAACAATGAAAAAGACATTTATTGGAGCAGCTGTGATCTCAGTGTTATTGTCGAGCTGTGGTGGAACGAAATTTGCAATTACTTCGGGTGATGAACATTTGTCGGCCTTAACCAAAGTTACTGATAATGAAGAACCTTGTATTACTCCATTTGGAGGTGATGATGGAAAAGACCTGTTTTATGCGGCAAGGGAAAATAAGAAGTATTTTAATATTTATAAAAAAGAGAATCCGTTTTCCAGTGCGACAACTCAGAAAACAAGTGGCAAGAACATGAACTTTTCTCCGGCCCATAGTCCGGTGTTGGATAGGATTGCGTTTAGATGTCAAAATGAGGGAAGTTCTACTTCTGATATATTTATGATGTCCGCTAAAAACGGTAAAACATTGACGCAAATTACAGAAAGCTCCAATGCCTATGAGAACAATCCCAATTTTTCTCCGGATGGAAAATTTCTGGTTTACGATAAACAAGCATATACGTATGCGAAGTCAATTAATATTGCTTCGTTGCTGTTTGGAATAGAACCACTACCGTAATTGTAGAAAACAGTGAAATATGGCTTCGTAACTTGGAAACAGGGGAAAATATTTTGTTAGGTAACGGCTATATGCCTCGTTTTTCTCCGGATGGAAAAACAATAGCTTATGTGAAATATTCGTCGGATGCCAAAAGCTGCAGCATTTGGACGATGGAGTTAGATGGGTCTAATCAAATCCAAATAACCGATGCAAAGAAAGGTTTCGCGTATAATCCTAGGTGGAGTCCGGATGGAAAGCGTTTGGTCTTTCAGTCGTTCAAGAAAGATAAGAAAGATTTTGATCTTTATATCATCAACATCAATGGCGAAAATCTTACGCAACTTACTGTAAATAAATCGTATGATGCGGAACCTTATTGGACCAGCGATGGGTATATTTATTTCGTGTCCGACAGAGGCGGAAAGAAAAATAACTATCAGATATGGCGTTTTAAATTGGATGATTAGCTTTTATTATATATAACGATTTATATAGAGATTATTTTACAGGAACGTTTGGGTAGTTATTACATGGACGCTCCTGTTCCTTTCTTGAGGTCTGATGTATTCAATGATTCTTATACCTATCCCCCTCATATGCTTCCTGTAAAGCCGGATACTTTGTATCTCTCCTTTGTACCAGACTCCAAGCCATGCGGTATCTTTGATGACCGGATTTTCCAAGCAATCCGAAAATACTTGGAAGATGTTGATGGCGCGGAGTATTTTTGAATAATCGTCTTCCGCTGCTTTCACAATGAAATAAAATTCTTTGTTCGCCATCTCTACATAGCGTGCGCAACAACGGTCTATCAACGTCTTTATTTGGGTACTCATCATATAAAAATAAACAGGAAAATCATCCAATATCCCGGACACGCAAATAAACCGTTCAAGCATATAAGCGGAAACAACCAGACGGGTAGGGACGCGAAAGGCCGGAAAGAGGTATTCCCCCGATGAAACAGGCGATTTTTGGCGATGAGCGCGCCGCGTGTGCAAAGAAAAACGACCGGCAGGACGGGTAAAGACAACGGACGTGTCGAGCGATGGCAAATGACAGGCGTATCACTTTCCGAGCCGTAGGCCTGCGGCTACCCGAAGTGATACGCCTACGGCTCAACCTTGGACAAACCTATGGTTTACCGTCAGCCAAACCTAAGCAATTCCGTCATTTACAATTATCATTATGTAGAACGCAGGAGGGGCAGTACTCTGCCCCCTCCCTTGTGCGGGTCGTTTCCGTAGCCGCCGGCAATGGCCTGATACCTTCCGGGAAGGGAATGCGGTATCGGCATGCGTCAATCATCGTATTGCGTACGGATAGATTGTGCCATCAGGGCTGATGTAGAGTTCCTGTTCCTGGCGATCCTTGCGTACTTCCACCTCATACCACTGGCTATCGGGTGTTTCCACATAGTCGGCTTCGTTGTCGGCCGGCGTGTAGCCGTTGGACTTAATGGCATTGGCTACGGCATCCGGCAATTTGTCGGTGGGTATTTCCCATTCGGTCATCACCCATTCGTCGCGTCCATTGAATTTTACGGTCTTTTCGTAGGTGTCATGGTAGATTTCAACTTCCAGCAGACCCTCATCGTATTCTTTCTCTATGACAACGGCTCCGGGATAGTGGGTGTCGATAAAGACTGGATATCTCCTTTCACTGGCACGCCACTCTGTTCTTCATTGGCTTCGGGGTTGCGCGCCAATTGCTGACCGTTTTCATCGATATACACTTTGCGGTCGTCGTTATAGGCATTTTCCAGTTCAAAGCAATAGTAGTTGCCTCCCTGATGCGTTTCGTAGAAGTCGATGTCGTCAATGCGGGTGTATCCGTTTTGCCACTCCTGACAGGCTTGTACGGCTTCCAGAATGTTGGACGGAACCGATGCCTGTGCCCTGCCGTATTCGGTTTTGGTGTACACCCATTGCTGGTTGCGGTCGAAGAAGATTTCCACCTTGCGTTCCTCGTATACGAGTTCCACTTCGGTGCCGTTGTCTTCGCGTTCCATGTCCACAATCTTCGCGTTCTTGTATTTGCTGGCTGCCAGCCATGTTTGTATGCCGCCTTCGGGCTGTTGGGGCAGATAGCTTTCATAGTCGTCGTCAGGGTCGATATCGACGATTTCTTTCACCAATATGCCGGCATCAGTATAGTAGAGCTCGCCTTCGGTTTCGGTGCCGTTCTCTTTCTTCCGCACTTCGATAACGTAGAGCGTTTCGGTGCCTTTGCGTTGCAACACGTCTACCTCATCGTCTGCCTGCCACCCCGAATCCGGTTGTCCGTATGTACTTTCGCTGAAAGCTGTCTTGATGGCTACGGGCAGTTGCTGGAAGCTTATTTCGTAATGTGTCATGTCCCACGTCCCTTCGTTGCTGAACCAGGCGCTGGTGTTGCCCTGCGGATGTTCGGGGGTAGTGAAACTGGCGGTGTAGTATCCGTCGCTCTGGGCCTCCCACGTCACATTTCTGGCGTTGGGGAACTGGCTGTTAAATTGCTCCACAACAGTTTGCGGAGGCATGTTATTGCCCTGATTGTCCGGTTCGTCATCGTTGTTGCACGAGTAGAAGAGCATACCGGTGAGCAATGCGCATAAAGAGTAATAAATTTTTTTCATTGCGTCTTTAGATGGGGGCTATGATTAACACTCCCTGATGATCGGGAACCCCCTATTAAGCCCGACCAACACGGATTTTATCGGTTCACGTTGCAAAAGTAAGCATTTCTGACTTATTGTGCACCTCCTCCCTCTATGATTTTAATATTTATAACACGATTGTCCCTCACAGACAGTCAGCGAATCGCCATATCGCTTGACAATCTGACAGATACGGCAGATATTATACGCGAGGCTCGTCAATGCGGTATTTTCACCCCGGCGACCACGTAGAGGTAAGGTAAACATAGGGATATTATTGATTCTCAGCTGGCTGACTTGATGTGAAATAAGACCTGCCAGTTTCAATACAAGATAATATCTTGAACGCTCTTTCGTTAGTTGCAGTCTTTATAACAAGCTTTGTCTGCAAAAAGACGATGTGGCGGAAATTATTGAGCCATTGTTTGCTTTATAAGTGTATTCTTTGTTAATTTGTCCTGAAAATAAAACAGCATATTGTGTTTGCCAGGAGCACTGTAAAAAATAGAGAAGTGGGCTCTTGGCTATTTCCTAAGAAATATAATTGATAATATCGGAAAGAAATTATGAATATTGCAATCGTTGGTACAGGGTATGTCGGTTTGGTATCCGGAACCTGTTTTGCTGAAATGGGGGTGACAGTAACCTGTGTTGATATAAATGAGGAAAAAATAGAAAGTCTTCAAAAGGGTAAAGTTCCTATCTATGAACCGGGATTGGATGAGATGGTATCGCGTAATCATCGAGAGGGGCGTTTGAAATTCACAACAGATTTGACTTCTTGTTTGGATAAAGTGGATATCGTATTCAGCGCAGTGGGAACTCCTCCGGATGAAGATGGCAGTGCGGACTTAAAGTACGTGTTGGATGTGGCCCGTACCATAGGGCGTCATATGAATAAATACATTTTGCTGGTTACAAAATCGACAGTTCCAGTGGGCACGGCAAAAAAAGTAAAAGCCGTCATTCAGGAGGAATTGGATAACCGAGGAGTCAATATTACATTCGATGTCGCTTCCAATCCTGAATTTTTGAAAGAAGGTGCGGCCATAAAAGATTTTATGAGCCCGGATAGAGTGGTGGTAGGAGTGGAGTCCGAAAAAGCCAAGGCGCTGATGACACGTTTGTACCGGCCGTTTTTGTTAAATAACTTTCGTGTTATCTTTACAGATATTCCCAGCGCTGAAATGATAAAATATGCGGCTAATTCCATGTTGGCTACCCGTATCAGTTTTATGAATGACATCGCTAACCTATGTGAACTGGTAGGTGCGGATGTCAATATGGTTCGCAAGGGTATCGGCAGTGACACCCGTATAGGCAGCAAGTTCCTCTATCCAGGTTGCGGGTATGGGGGAAGCTGTTTTCCTAAAGATGTAAAAGCATTGATTAAGACCGCGGAACAATATGGCTATCCCATGCAAGTATTGAGGGCTGTAGAGGCAGTAAATGAAAGGCAAAAATCCATCATGTTTGAAAAGCTGTATAATTATTACGGTGGGGCACTGAAAAATAAAACTATCGCCATTTGGGGGTTAGCTTTTAAGGCAGAGACAGATGACATGCGTGAAGCCACTTCGTTAGTCACTATTCATAAGCTATTGGATGCGGGTTGCCATGTTAGGGTCTTTGATCCTGTAGCAATGGATGAATGCCATCGTAGAATTGGTAATAAAGTGGAATATGCAGTGGATATGTACGGGGCAACCCTCAATGCGGATGCCCTGTTGGTGATTACGGAATGGAAACAATTTCGTTTACCAAGTTGGGGGGTTATAAACAAATCAATGAATCGCCCATTAGTGATAGACGGGCGCAATATTTATGATGCGCAGGAATTAAAGAATGCTGGTTTTGAGTATTTTTGCATCGGAAGATGAAGATGGAAAATCAAGATACAATATGTGCTATAGCTACCGCCCAAGGAGGGGCAATTGGGATTATTCGTGTTTCCGGACCAAATGCGATTGAGATAACAGATCGTGTTTTTATAACTTCATCTGGTAAAAAGCTTGCGGAATGTTTACCTTATAGTATCTCTTTCGGCCAAATACTCTCGACGCAGAAAGAAGTAATAGACGAGGTGTTGGTCAGTGTTTTTCGGGCTCCTCATTCTTATACCGGCGAAAACTCTACGGAAATAATGTGTCATGGTTCGTCATATATCTTGCAACAAGTGATGCAGCTCCTTATACGAAACGGATGTCGCAGTGCTTTACCGGGAGAGTATACTCAGCGGGCTTTTCTAAATGGTAAAATGGATTTGAGCCAAGCAGAAGCCGTGGCTGACTTAATATCCTCTTCCAATGCTGCAACACACCGTCTGGCCATGACTCAGATGCGTGGAGGTTTTAGTAAAGAATTGGCAGAGTTGCGAAATATGCTGCTGAATTTTACTTCCATGATAGAACTAGAGCTTGATTTCAGTGAAGAGGATGTAGAGTTTGCTGATAGAAAAGAACTTTGTCGCTTAGCCAATCATATGGAAGCCTTTATTTCTCGTTTAGTAAATTCCTTTAATGTAGGGAATGCTATAAAAAATGGCATCCCTGTAATAATTATTGGTGAAACGAATGCGGGTAAATCCACATTACTTAATATGTTGGTAAACGAGGAACGAGCCATCGTCAGTGAGATTCACGGAACTACACGCGATGTGATTGAAGATACTGTAAATATTCAGGGCATTACTTTTCGTTTCATAGATACGGCTGGTATTCGCGAGACTACAGATAGAATTGAAACGTTGGGAATTGAGCGTACTTTTCAGAAGCTTGATCAGGCAAGCATTGTACTTTGGGTGATTGATTCTACCACTGCCCAGTTTCAGTATCGTACATTATTTGAAAAGATTATGCCGCATTGTGTGGGAAAAAAACTCATTCAATTATTTAACAAGACTGATTTGATTACTTCTGAACAACGAAAGCTGTTGTCAGATTTGGCAGGAAATGCCGATCATTTACATATTTCCGCAAAACAGGAAGAAAAAATTCCTCAGTTGGAAGATCTGTTGGTACAGTCAGCGGCATTACCTCAAATTAATCAAAATGAGGTGATTGTTACAAACGTTCGTCATTACGAAGCTTTAGTTCATGTGCTTGAATCTATTCATCGTGTACAATTCGGTCTGGAAACAGGTCTTTCCGGCGATTTGTTGTCACAGGATATCCGTGAATGTATCTTTTATTTAAGTAGTATAGTTGGAGAAGTAACTACGGAAGAGGTTTTAGCTAATATCTTTAAAAATTTCTGCGTCGGTAAATGATGGCTTGTAAACAACCATAACCAACTATAACCATTTAGAATAAAGTCACTGTATATCAGTGACTTTTGTTTTTATATACTTTCCAGACCGT
>CANQSM010000107.1 GCA_947626525.1 uncultured Phocaeicola sp.
GCCGTATATCGTGGAATAGTCGGCACGCATGACGGCACGGAGGAAGTCCCGGTCGGAAACGGCATTGCCGTCCAATAGCGGCTTGCCCTTGTCGGGGCCGCTCTGTACGGTGAAAGTGGTAAGGAAACGGTACAGCCTTAAAACGGGAACTTGCGCGGTCGTACTGAACGCGCCGCCTTGCATTGTATCTGTGGCGGTAAAACCGGATAATACCTCTTCCGTACAAGAGGGTATTGTTTGGGATATTGCCGACTTGGATGCGCTTTCATACAGCACGTTTCTTTTGACATATCCCATCGTCATTGCGATATGGAACATCTTTATTCCTGCGGACTGTGCTTTCACATCATCATTTTGGGGCAGCATGGAAAGGTGGATGGCTTCCGCAAAATATTCCGTGAAGAGTTGCGCCAAATCCTTGTCGTTGGCATTGACAATATACTCCTTGACGGCTTGGATTTTCGCCTTGTCCACTTTGGCAAGCATGGCATACATTTCTTTCCCTCTGTTCCCGTCTGAATCCTTTGCACACTTCCGTATGGCGGCACGGATGGTGTCGATGCAGTCGGTGGCTTCGGTACGTGTCATTGGCTTGGGAGAAATATCAGAACCTTCCGGCGATACTTGCTCCTGTTCTTTTTCGGGAAAGAAGTATTGCCTTATGACTTCCATGCTCAGGTAAGCCACCCCTGTACGGAAAGTAGCCTTGTTCAAGTCCGCATATTTGGAGCAGATGCCGTGAAGCCTTTTCGTGTCATCGTGAAGTTCGACAAACTTCCGTGCCAGCTCCTTATCCTCGTGTTCGGCGATATATTCCCTGATGCCGGCCAAAAGAAAAGGCAGGGGTTTCAGGCTGTATCGGACGTTCCGGCAAATATCCTTGCAATCCGTTTCGTCACTGCCGGAAGATTTGTCGTAAAGCGGTTCCGCAAATTTCAGGCTCTCACTGATTACGTTGGACAGTTTGAACAGGTCGCTAATAATGTCAAACCTTGGTTTTTCCATAAGCACCTCCTTATATTTTGATGATACCCTTGAAATCCTTTAACGCTATGACGGCCTTTTCCTCCGCGTCCAGTTTCAGGTAGCGGCGCAGTTGTGCCTCGCTGCTGTGTCCCGTGATGGCTTGGATGGAAGGCAGAGGGACGCCAGCCTTATACGCGTTGGTGGCGAAACTTCTCCGGGCTGTATGCGAAAGGAGCATGTCGCAGAACCTCCTTCCACGTTTGGGGTTGAGACGCTTCTCGTCAAAGCCGCAGTCATGTGTCCAGCCGAGCAATAGGCCGATGGTCTTCACCAGCTTGTTCATTTCATTGGGATGAACCGGGGGGAGCTTGCCGTCATACTTCGCAAGTATGGCTCTTACTCGCCTGTCAACGGGGATATAGACTTTCTTTTCCGTCTTCTGCTGTGTGATGAGTATGAATTCCGTGCCGCCGATTTTCGTTATCATGTCCTCGCATATCCTTGAATAGTCGGAAACACGCTGCCCGGTCAGACAGCCTACAATGAAAATATCCCTTACGTGCTCGAGTGTCCTTATGTGGGTAATCCTGCATTTGGAAAGTTGTGCCAATTTCTCGTCCTCGCTGATGTCAAGTGATTCCAGTCTCTTTTTCACAGCCTCTTTGGAGGAAAGGTCGAGGTCGAGCATTTCCTGTATCTGTTCCGGCGTGAGGTAGATGTTGTCCACCTCCTCCTTTTTCGGCACGAAGTCGGAATGACGGAAATCATCGCATTTGGTCAGCTTGTCCTCGTAGGCCGCCTTTGCCACCGTGCGGACATCGGTCATGTACGAGTTGATGGCGTTGGGCATCAAGCCCCGTTCCTTCCAGTAACCGACAAGGCTGTTGCGTGTCTCCATCGTCATGTCATCCAGTCCGAGTTTGCGGTGGGTTTCCTTTTGGTAGTTGCGAATCTGTTTTTGGATAATGCGCAGACCTTTTATATAGGCAGGTGATACTTTCACGGTACGGCCTTTCTTGGTGCGCCGTCCGGTTTCCATGTCTTCTATATAAGAGGTGAGGAAATCCTCGAACAGCATCCTGCCTTTGGGCTTGACCTCCACAATCTGCATCATACCGTTGAGCACGTCGTGTTTCACGCTCTCGATGATGTTCTTGGCCTCCTTGGGATTGAAGCCGTCCGCCTCGAATGCCGCCTTTATCCTCGCGAGGACTTGGGCGAACTGCCCGTACTTTATCCCGATGCTTGACATCAGGGCTGACGAGGTGTATTGCAGGCTGCGGTACTTTTCCCATTCAAGCTGCTTGATGGTGAAGCCCGTCACGACCTTCATGTTCGCCTTTCCGCTGCGCACACGGGCATAGATGGAACCATAGTCCTCCTTTCCTGTCTTGGATGATTTGATGAAGATGAAATCCATATGCGATATATCTTGGTTACTGTGATGCAAAGGTACAAAATATATCCTGAAATATGGTATCAAATAGTACCAATATTTTCTAAAACCGTGAAATTTCGTGAGTGTTCAAGCCAAATAAAAACATCTGCAAATAACTGATATACAAAGATAACCTATAAAATTGAATTTCACTGAATATATTTAGTGAATTGGTGGCGAACGATTGAGGAAGAAATGCAGAAAGTGGCACGGGCTTACGACATCTTCAAATATATTCAGCTACGTCAAGATGAAGATATGCAGACTTTCAAGCAAGTCAAAACCGATCTTAAAGAGTTACAGCTATCACTAAATGACAAACTTAATCGACGCCTTTATTCTGCCATATCCCCTAATATGAGTTTTGAAGAATGGCTCACCTCACACCAACCATTCAACTGGCTCGCTGAGTTCTACCAAATAATCGAAGGAAACGGAGGATTCGACGTAATCATTGGCAATCCGCCGTATGTTGAATACTCTCGAAAAAATAAAGAATCAGGCAAAGCAATCAGAGACATATACCAACTTTATGAATATGAAACGATAAATTGTGGTAATCTCTATGCATTTGTTATCGAGAGAAGTTGCTCAATCTCTAAAAATCAAGATAACATAAGTTTTATTGTACCCTTGTCTCTCGCCTCCAATAACAATATGACAGATCTTCGAAACTACATTTGTGCGAAGGGAACGAGCTGGTATAGCCATTATGAGGTAAGACCAGCCAAATTATTTGATGGTGCAGAACAAAGACTTACAATTTTCTTTATACGTAATACCGAAGAAAATAATCTATACAGCACCGCCATTCAACGATGGAATAACGAACATCGCAGTACTCTTTTTAAGAAGATTGCCTATGCTCCATCTTTCAATAATGGCAGTATATGGAGGACATCTTCAAATATCGAAACGCTATTATATACTAAATTCAATAGACACAAGCCTTCGGCATATATGCTAAAAACAAAGGGCGCAGAACTCCATTATCGTACAGCAGGTGTCCGCTATTGGATTATTTTCCTTAATAATAGCTTTGGAACTGAGTCATTAAGCAATAAAGTCGCTTTTTTTGAAAATAAAAAAATTGCTCAATTTTATATGGCAGCATTTAACTCCAGTCTATTCTGGTGGTATTATGCTCTAAATTTTGACATGTTCAATCTAAAGGATTACATGATTTTTAATTTCAAACTAAGTTACACTCCGAATGATTATATAGAAACTGCTGCCTTAATTCTTGAAGCCGACATGGAGAAAAATAAGGTACACCAAGAGATAAATAGCAAAACAAGAGGTTTGGTAACAACTTCATATTATCAAAAGAAACAATCAAAATCAATTATTGATAATATTGATAAAGAATTAGCCGAACTTTACGGTTTTACCGATGAGGAACTGGATTTTATCATAAACTATGACATCAAATATCGTATGGGTGATGAACTAAACAATTCAGATGAGTAATGGAAACACTTGGCAATACCTCACTGCTCGAACGTAAAAAGATTGGCTATTTTGCTTCCGGCATTATAGCATCTCTGAGCGTGTTGCCAACCCTTGACTGGGCGACTGAGGTGGCGAAGCACGATGATGTTGCCATTGTGAGCGGATTTCATTCCAAGATGGAGCGTGAAGTTCTTGACATACTTTTGAGAGGCCGATGTGGGATTATCTGCGTATTAGCTCGCCCGATATATAAAGTAATTCCGGAAAAATACCGCGACGCGTTCGCTCAAGACCGAGTGCTTTTCATTTCGAACAGCTCATCAAAATCAACTATGACCTCCCGCCACCTCTGCCAAAAACGAAACGAATACATCGCCTCCATATCCGACGAACTCGTCTTCTCCTCCCTCACCCCCACCAGCTCCCTATACCCCTTATCGCAGTTAACAACAAGAGTGTCAATATTCTAATATTAATTATGGTACGTCATGTTTCCAAATCTCATGTATTTATACCACATTTGGAAACGTGACAACAGCGTAAGGCATCGAAGTCACAAATAACCAAAGTTGGAGGCACCTCGAAACTGGAATTACGCGAGAGTGCCAAATCGTAAAATCTTAACCTACATTTGGCACCTTCATGTATGTAACAGTGACCTTGATTCTGGCTATATATGCCCGATAAACTAAACCTAACTATATGAGATCTGATGAAAAAAAACATGATCAAGTCCCTAATATAGTCAAAAAACATGTGCAATATTCATCTCCTACTTATAACAGTTAGCCCAATATAATATTTTATACCACATTTGGCTGGCTATTGTAAGTAAACTGTGTATTCTTTCCCTATTTTGCTTTTTCATAATGTATTATTAATTCACAATCAATCCTTCCATATCTTAAGGATTTTTAGTAAATTTGCAGTCTGAAACCCAACAAATCAGTATGATAGCCAAAGAAGAGGTATTGGACTTGTTGAAGTCCACAGAATCATATCGAGTGGAACGCACCACGAGTACTGGCAACATGGACAAGTTCTGTGAGGCCATTTGTGCGTTTGCCAATGATATGCCTGCATCCAGAAAGAATGGCTATCTGATTATCGGAGCATACGATAACGGAACAATCGCCGGAATGAAGGTGGATGACGCTCTGTTGAAAAAGATTGCCGGAATACGCTCAGACGGCAATATTCTTCCATTACCGACAATGTCAGTTGAACGGTTTTCTTTCCCCGAAGGTGATTTGTTGGTTGCTGAGGTTAGTCCTTCTGACTTACCGCCTGTTCGCTATCGTGGCAGAGTATTTATACGTATTGGACCAAGACGCGATATTGCTACAGAAACTGAGGAAAGAATACTCGCCGAACGTCGTTGCTCATTCATGGCGACCTTTGATGCCACACCATGTCTTAGTGCCAAATTGGAAGATTTGGATGTTGATTACATCATGACCAACTATCTTCCTATGGCATTTGATGAGGAGACTCTTGCGAACGATAAGCGCGACATAAAGGAACAACTTGCCTCTATCCATTTATATGATCGTGACAATGACTGTCCTACATACGCCGGAATAATTCTTTTCGGCAAGAATCCCAAGTATTTTATTCTGGGTGATTATGTGCAGTTCGTGCGTTTTGCAGGAAGAGACAAAGGTGGAGATATTCTTAATGAACGTCAGTTTGCAGGACCTCTTTATAAGATGTTGCCGACTCTGGAATCTTTTGTTCGTGACGGTATCATAACTCAGCGTCCCGTACCGGAAACTCTATTCCGCGAAAGGACTGTATGGAATTATCCAGAAGGAGCAATACGCGAATTGCTGATGAACGCCTGTATGCACAGAGATTATCAAGCCAATATGCCAATCCGGTTGTATCAGTTTGATGACTACATTGAAGTGATGAATGCCGGAGGTCTTTATGGCGAAGCACGTCCAGAGAACTTTCCATCGGTCAATGACTATCGTAATCCTCTTGTGGCAGAAGCCATGAGAGTGATGAGGTATGTCAATAAGTTCAACAGAGGCGTTACCCGTGTGCAAGAGATGCTGAAAGAGAACGGCAATCCTCCTGCCGAATTTGACGTGAACACCATAACGGCATTCCGAGTCAATGTTCGCGCCACAAATGGATCCGACTTGGGGGGTGCCCCCAAGTCAACCCCCAAGTCAACCCCCAAGTCGGACACAAGTCAAACGCTTGAGGAAAAGATTATGGAGTACTGTAGAGAACCGCGTTCTGGAGCTGAGATTGCAGCTTATTGTGGATTTAAGGATGTCAAGAATTTTAGAGAGCGATATTTAACTCCTCTTCTTGGCTCTCGTCTTCAACTGACAATCCCTGACAAGCCTACTAGCCGTTTTCAAAAATACTTAATTATCTAATCTACAATCATATAAATTATTATTTATATATCAAAAAATAGTTACAGTGTATGAGTATAACACAAGAGATGTTTCCACTATGCTATAATATTGAGGATTGGACACACCTTCATATGCTCAATACGACCGGTACGCGAGATAAATTTGTCGTAGTCTCTCCCTATAGGACCTCATACTATTTTAAAACATCCTTAAAAAAGGAGCGAAAAGACTATCCTTTTGAATTTTGGTCAGAAGTAATCGCCTCTATGCTAGGAAGGTATCTTGAACTACCCGTATTACGATATGATTACGCTATAGATTTAGATAAGATTGGGTGTCTTTCTCCCAACATGGTAGACCAAGAAGAAATTTTAGTTGAGGGAGTTAGGCTTATTACTGAGTTTGATCCGACATTTCGAGAAAATTGTAAGAACTCTCATCACATTGCAAAAATTAAAAAGGCATTAGCTCGTGTAGGATTAGTAGAATTCAAACGAATCGCTGTAGAAATGATTCTTTTTGATTGTATCATCGGCAATACTGATAGACATTCTGAAAATTGGGGACTAATTAGAAGTAAAACCACGGATAATGTATACCGACACTATAAGGAAGCCTCACTGTGGGAGAAGATAAAATTTAGATTCCTTTTAAAGCAAGAATTTAGCATTCCCTTCTTTAAAATACATGATTTCTTTGCGGTGAATCGACATAAATTTGCACCATTTTATGATAATGGGAGCAGTTTAGGTCGCGAATTATCAGAAGAAAGAATTACTACAATGATTATTGAAGACAGTCCCCAATTTGATAAATACTTTAACAATGGGCGCCCTGACATCATTTTAGGTGGGGCCAAAACTACTTTTAATGAATCCATCATTATTCTGGCGCGTGAATACCCTAAAGAATACATGCATTTCTTTAATAGACATTTAAGATTATATAATAGGAATGATTGGCACGACATTGTTAACGATATAGATAAAAATTTTCCTTCATCTGGTTATGAACATGCACGTTTAAGTCAACAAAGAAAGGATTTCTACGTTAAACTCATAGATTCTCGTATTAACTTAATAAAACAACAACTCAATGGCTAAGTACGAATTCAATTCAATAACTCTTGTGTGGCGTCCTGGAAAAGGACGGCGCAGGATTTCAATAGGTACCTTAACCAAGAGTAAGAAAACTGGAGAGTTGAATTTTCAGTATATACAGAAAGGAGTAGATGAAGCAAGAAAAGTTGACTCACAATTTTCAGGATATCCGGGCTTGCCAATTAGCTCAGCATCGTTCGAGTCCTCTTTACTTGAAGAGGTATTTTTTAGTAGACTAATTAATACGGAAAGAAATGATGCCAAACAATTATTAGATTTTTGGTTAGTTGATCCTGCTCGTTATTCGGACAAATACTATTTATTGGCTCAGACTCAAGGATTATCTTTTTCCGATACATTTGAATTTGTACCCAGATATTTTAAATCACATAAAAATTCATTTGTTACCGATGTTGCAGGCCTTTCTCAAATACCTTTTGATTTGAGTATTCTGAAGGTTGGAGAAAAACTACAATTCGTTTTAGAACCGGATAATGCTTATGACTCCAATGCAGTGTATTTAAGTTTTAATGGACAGAAAATTGGCTATATAAAGAAAGGGCACAATTCGGTATTTAATCGAACCAATCTCTTTAAAATTAATGTTATAGTTTGGAAGGTTGTCTCAGTAGGTGATCTAAATAAACTATATGTTAAGATCGATATTCTCCGCTAAATTATCTGTCATATACGTTTGACTTATGCCTGACTTAGTGCATAGGCATCAAGTTATTCAGAATACTTCGGATTTTGTGCCGTTTGCGATGGCGTCTATCTCGTCGGCTATTTCGTCGGAGGATAGCTTGATATAGTCCATGAAGGTCTTTTGGGTTTTGTGACCGCTGACGTGCATCATCTGGACGATTGTGTATTTGTGGGTGAGGTACATATTGGTGATACCGCTGCGTCGGGCTGTGTGGGTGGTCACGCAGTTATAGCGTGGCATTATTACCTCGCCCTTGTCGTTGCGCTCGACAACGAGCTTGCCGTCTTCCTCCAGTTTCTTCTGCTTCATGGTGAGTTTGGTTGTCACCATCTTGCCAAGCGAAGGAACGGTATCGGAAAGTCTCTTGAGAATATCCTTGATATAGCGGTTCAATATCACGTCCACAACAGAAGGGAGATTGTAGGCGTATTTCTCACAGATGGCTCTGAGATTGGGGTTCATTATCGGAATCTTTACCTCATTGCGAGTTTTCTTCTGGACAAGCCTTATAACCGGTGTCCCTTTGGCGGTTGTCGTGAAACAATCCTTGTCAATGTCGTTATAGTCGCTTACACGTTGGCAGGTGTAGCAACCGACAAGGAATATATCGCGTACCTCATCCTGTTTGCCTGTTAAGGGCATTTCATACAATGCCTGCAATTCGGCTTCAGTTAGATAAATTTCAATCGCCTTGTCACCTTCTTCAATTTTCTTCTTGGCGAAATATTGCATAGCCCGGTCGTTGTCGTGTATGCCGTCAAGATAGGCGTAATTTACAATGGCGCGGAGGTCGACAAGATATTTATTCTGCGCCGATACCATATAGTCGTTCTTCTCCATGAAGGCAAGAAACTTGGTTACGAATGCACGGTCAACCATATTCCATGTGTAGCGATGGTTCTTGTCGAACTGATCATAGAGTTTCCGGAAACTGAACCACGCCTTAACCGTTCCCAGTGCATATCGGCTGTGCCCGTTCAATCGGGCACCACTCTTGATCTCCTCGCAAAAGCGGTCAAGGAAATTCCATATCTTGGCACGCTCAGCGTCAATACCCTCCTTTATCAGTCGTGCCTGTTCCTCCTTAATTCGCTCTTCTTCCCGTAGCCGTTCCTCCTCTTCACGCTTTGCCTTCAAAATGGCCTCGGCTTTCTTAGGATTGGCGATGGCGAGAATTTCAGACTCAATATGAGATTTGTCGAAAGACATTCCCTCGACCTCAGATTTTACCACAAGTTCAATTCGATTAAGCGCATCGTGCAGATTGAAATTCGCCCTCTGGTGACGCATCCAGTTTTCAGGACAAGACAACGCCTCCTTCCATTCCCCCACGTTCACGCGGATCTGCGATGAAAAGAGCATATCAACTTTATGTTTCTTATTCTGCACCCTAAAGAAAAGGGTTGCAATCTCGTTCTTCTCGTCCTGCTTGCGAACGAAGAACCGGGAAAGAGATTTTGCCATGATATAGTGGGAAGAATCCCCTTATGGATTCGACAATGCAAAGTTAGTGATTATTCCTGAATAGTCACTACAATAGTCACTATTGTTTTTCAATTAGTCCCTACGTGGTTAAATTCAAAATCATTTAATATACTTTAATATCAACGTATTAGCATTTACAAGGATTTAAGTGAATTGATAATAATTTAACATTTATAGTGCTGGAACGCCCACTACTTCACCACTTGGACGGAGGGCAACCGCCGCATCCAGACCGTCACGTTCCAGCCTATCA
>CANQSM010000108.1 GCA_947626525.1 uncultured Phocaeicola sp.
AGTTTTCTGGCATTTATAGGAGTCTCGCAAGATTCTGCAGCCGTCATCTGCAGCCTTTAACTGAATATCCCTACATATTGATAAAACTGTTTGAACTAAGTATCTATTCTCACTACTCCATAATGGAGCGACGAGAAATGTCTGTTACAGGAGATACAAGTATGACTGGAAATGGGCGTTCTTTCTTATGGTATGCTGATTTTTTCCTATGGATGATACATGATATTGTTACACCCTTTTTATTGTTTTACTCAACACAAGGATTTTTAAAGAAATGTATTTCAATCAGAAAACTTCTGCTAATAATAAGTTGCATATTAGTTCCAATGTTTATCACATACTGGAACACATCTAATCGCTCAGGATTATTCTTTCTGATAGTCAATTTGGTGTTCTTTATGCTCATATTAAAAAAACAAATACCTAAAACTTCCTTCAAAAAACTAGTTCAAATAGGCCTGATAGTTACTATTCCATTCATAATAACATTATCTTTAATAAGTTCCGCTAGATACGAAAATTCAGACATGAGTGTCCAAAATGGAGTACTATCATATTTTGGAGAAATGTTTCCAAATTTAGGAGCTTTTGTTTACGACCAAAATTATCGATTTACATATGGTATCAGATTATTTCCGAGATATTTTGAGGCAATAACAGGATATGTATTTAATATCGATTCTGGTCTCCAAAATTATCATATCTTTTGGCAACATTATACTGGGGTATACATCCTGGTTTTTAAGACTATATTTGGAGATCTATACTTGGAATTCGGGGCTATTGGATCCATCATATTCATTGCCCTTATTGCATTATCAACGAACTTGGTTTACAAAAAAAACAAAAATATATTTTTCATAGTCAGCTTAACCTATTTATACATCTGTTTCTGTTCAAACGCAGTATTTGATTTCGGGCTTGCGTATGGCGGTTATTATGTCCCAAGGTATGTTGTTGGATGTTTTCTTCTGAGCATTATCTTGAAAAAATTTATTCCAAATAAAAATTCAGCGTCATGAATGATATTTTATGTATAGTTGTGACCTACAATCGATTACCTGATTTAAAGGTTTGCTATGAATCTTTACAGAGGCAAACGATGAAAAAGTTCGATATCTTAGTAGTTAATAATGGGAGCACAGATGGCACTTTAGAATTCCTAAAGGAAAAGTCTAATGAGGGCATCGTTATTAACCAAGAAAATCTTGGAGGTGCAGGTGGCTTTTACGCAGGAATGAAATATGGGCTTGAACATAACTATAAATGGCTATGGCTCATGGATGACGATGGCACTCCTGAAGAGCATCAGTTAGAAAGATTATACTCCCACAGAGAAGCATCTATGTATCTAAATGCTTTGGTCTTAAATCGAGATAATCACGAAGAATTTGCTTTCCAACCAAATGACAAACGTATTACTCTTGAAAAAATTTGCAAAAACAATCCTTCCAATATTTTAGTCCATCCTTTCAATGGTACTTTCTTCAATATTGAAATGGTCAAACAAATAGGCTTCATAAAAAAAGAAATGTTTATATGGGGAGACGAAAAAGAATACACGCTTAGGGCAATGGCTCATGGAATCATACCTGTTACTATAACAAATGCCATACATTATCATCCAAAAGAAAAAGGAATAAAGCAATCTGCCATCCCATTTGTACACTCCAGAAGAACAATAATCTTGATAAAGCCCCAAAAGCTTTCTCATTATTATTACAGAAATCTTGGCTATATCGACAAGACTTATAGAGGGACTTTAAAGTCTTTAAAGCAAGTTGCAATTCATGTAATTTTCTTTATCCGCAAGGGAGAATGGAATGAATTGTCAAAATTCATAAAGTTCTATCTTTATGGTAGGAATAATAAATACAATTAAAGCGCAAAACATGGACACATTATATTTCTTAGATTACTTAGCCCCCAGCTTATTTCAAGGCAAAGGGAAGTTTGTCGCGACATCCAAAGCAAGGGAGGACGTGACAAAAATCGTAAGAGACAACTGCCAGTGTGAATATCTACCCATAATTAGGACAAAACAAAGTAAGTTTTATGGCGCTTTGGTTTTACTATATAAAACATGGGGGCAATTACGCCATATTCCCAAAGGAGCAACTGTATTTTTCCAGTATCCAATCGTCAACAATCAAGCTTTTAAACTTATCGCTCCTCTATTTAAAAGATTCCATTCAATAGCTCTTGTTCACGATCTTTCCTCATATCGATACCATAAGAGGCTTGTAAAAGAGGAAATCGCCATATTAAATTCTTTTCACACGGTCATCGTCCATTCCCAAAACATGAAAGAGCGATTGTTAAAAGATGGACTTAAATCAAAAATGGTCGTACTGAAAGTGTTCGACTACTTGCTTAACGAGAAGCAGGTCATTCACAAGCAAGTGAACACCATCGTGTTTGCGGGGGGATTGACCAAAAGCATCTTTTTGAAAGAACTGTCTTTCTTGCCATTTAAAAACATTCGTTTCAATGTATATGGGAAAGGACTAATGAATGGGGTGAATGCGAAAAACATGGCGTATAAAGGAACTTTTCTTCCTGATGACATTACAGGCATTGAAGGAGAATGGGGACTCTTATGGGAGGGCACTAGCATAGAGAGTTGCCAAGGATTGTTTGGAGAATACCTAAAGTTGATAGCTCCGCATAAACTTTCCCTGTATATTGCTTGCGGACTCAAGATTATTGTATGGGAGAACAGTGCTATGGCACCTTTTATTCTTCAGAATAAAATTGGAGTAACCATTGACAGACTTGAGAATCTTGAAAAAGTCATCAACAATATTTCTCCAAAGAAAATGGAGGAAATGGACGAAGGTGTTAAGGAAATAGCTTGTGAAATAAGAAAGGGAAAATTTCTTAAAGAAGCTCTGTCAAAAGCTATAAGAATATAAGCTGTTTGTGCCCAAGACAGAGACAAAGTCAAGATGCTTTACAACCTGTTTACACTATATGAAACGAAATAAATATGATTAATCACTTACCAGCTAGCATTCTAAACTCATCAAACAATGGAAAGGGTGTAAAGCTGCTCGACTGCACCTTGCGCGACGGCGGCTATTACACCCAATGGGACTTCGACGCCCGACTTGTAGATGAATACATCCAAGCCATGAATCTGCTGCCCATTGACTATCTGGAGGTAGGCTACAGGAATAATCCTTCTGATGAATACTTGGGAAAGATGGGCTATTCGCCTGTTTCGGTGCTGAAACACATCCGTAAGCATTCTTCCAAGAAGGAATGATTTATATAATGACTTTTATCTGGAAATTATAATCCTAATGTTTATAATAAAAGACTCCATTATATGGGAGAATTTTCGCCTAATGACATTTCAAGTGTAGCCTAATGACATTTCAAGTGTAGAAGGCGAATGGGGATTATTATGGGATGGGAATTCAGTAGAATCCTGTCAAGGAAATTTTGGAGAATACCTTAAAATAATAGCTCCTCATAAATTTAGTCTATATATTGCATGTAAGTTAAAAATAATTATTTGGGAAGGAAGTGCCATGGCTGATTATGTAGTAAAAAACAATATAGGATTTACTATTAAAAATATATCGGAAATGGGAGATAAAATGAGAAAAATATCGGATCAAGATAAAACTATTATGCAAAATAATGTAGAAAAGTTATCCATCCATTTGCGTTCTGGTGATATGTTTAGAGCAGTATTCAAAAATATAATGAATACATTATGAAAATAGGAATCCTGACTTATCACGCCTGTTATAATTATGGTGCATGTCTGCAGGCGTATGCTTTGCAACAATCAATAAAGAGAAGATATGCAGAGTGTGATATTATAGACTATCAATCTAAGCAATTGATAGATATCAATCATCCTTTTTGCAAAGTTCCTAAACATCCGAAAGAAATAATTAAGAATATTACACGTTTACCTTATTATAATCAACTATTACGTAGACAAAAATTATTTGAGGATTTCATAAATAATGTGCAAATGTTAAGTCGCCGTTGTTCTACTGACAAGGAAGTAGAACAAGTGTGTGCTGAATATGATTGTATTGTTTGCGGAAGTGACCAAACATGGAATCTAGATCCGAATATAAGATATGAGACACCTCTTTATTATATGAATTTTCCAAAAGTCCAACGACGTATAGCGTATGCGACTTCCTTTGGATCATGGGTAAAGAATTTTCCTCTGCGAGAAAAAGAATTATTACCCTGGATAGAGCAGTTTGATGCACTTTCTATGAGGGAAGAAAGTGGGGTTAAAATGTTACGAAGCAGAGGGATGGCATGTGAATGGGTACTTGATCCGACATTGTTGTTAGAGCAAACGGATTATGACAAAATTGCCGAGAAAAGAATCATAGATGAGCCTTATGTTCTTTTATTTTCATGGAATGGATCGAAAGAAGCTGTAGAGATAACGAAGAAGGTGTCTGATAAATTAGGCTGTAAGGCATTTTATATTGTACCTCCCCCACGTGCTATGTTTTGTGGTATACAAAGGAAGTTAGATGTGGGACCAAGAGAATTTCTAAGCTTAGTAAAATATGCTGAGTTTATCGTAACGAATTCTTTTCATGGCACAGTCTTTTCTACGATATATAAGAAACCATTCATATCTGCCATAAAGAGAGAGGTAGATTCTAGACGGGCTTCTTTGATGAAGCAGTTGGGGCTCGAAAATCACCTGATGAGTCCGGAAATAATGGAGTTAAATACTATTATGGAGACGGATTTTTCAAAAGTGGAAAGTAATATCGAAATGTTGCGTAAATCTTCGCTTTCTTATCTATATAATTCATTAGAGGAATGATAAGTTTTAATTTTAATGAACATTGTTGTGGATGCGGCTCTTGTAAGAATAGTTGTCCTGTAAATGCCATTACAATGAAAGCAGATACCGAGGGGTTTCTTATGCCTGAAATAAACAAGGAGATTTGCATTAATTGTGAAAAATGTGACAAAGTCTGTCCTTATGAAAATACAAAAGTCGATATTAAAAAATTTAGCTTAAGTGATTTTGATAATAAAAAAGCTTACTTGTATTATTCGTCAAGGCCTGAAAGGAAAGATTCAGCATCAGGAGGTTTAGTGTATGATTTGTCACATCGAATAGTAGACAATGGAGGCTTTGTTTGTGGATGTGTTTGGGATAAAGAAATGAGAGCATGTCATATTGTATCTAATAAATTGGAAGATTTGCGAAGAATGCAAAGTTCCAAATATGTACAGTCTGATACAAAACTATGTTTTGTTGAAATTAAAAAGCTCTTAAAAGAAAAGAAGGAAGTCATGTTTTGCGGTACACCGTGTCAGACGGCAGGGTTGCATCAATTTTTAGGGAAATCAGATATATCAAAACTTATTAGTGTTTGTCTGATCTGCCACGGCGTCCCATCACCGCTGGTTTGGGAAAATATAAAAAGGCAATAGAGGTGAAATACAAAGGTCGCCTAGTCGGAGTGAACATGCGTGATAAGTCAAGGGAAGGGTATTACACATCTTATTGTAAATACACTTTTATTTCTCTATCAAAGAATGAATGTCAAGAAGAAAATGACATACCTCACCAAGGTACGAGGCATGTCTACTTGCAGACATACCTCGCTGATCCATATGTGTTTTTATTTACAGACAATCTTTACATCCGGAATAGCTGTACGCACTGTCCTTATAAATCAGACAATAGCTCTGATATTATTGTCGGTGATTTTCATGCTTCTACTGAAGGCGCAGGTAATGGAGGATGTTCTTGTATGATAGCTTTAACATCCAAAGGAGAGGATGTAATAAAAAGGTTGGATGGAGTGATGAAGCAATCTACAGCGAAAGCTGTTGGAGAGGTTAATCCTATGATTTATAAATCTGTGGAAAAACATCCATTGCGGACAAAGTTTTTTAAAGATTTACAAAATAAAACAGATGGGGACTTGAATCTTTTTACAAAATATCTTCCATTTCGTTTTCATGTTAAAAAAGTCTTGGCACAATTGGGAATATTCAATAGTATAAGAAAATTGTTATATGGATGAAAGACTGATAGTCATAAACGGCCAGTTCACAAACCGTAAACTTACGGGGCAAGAGCGCTTTGCCTTTGAATTACTATTGGAATTGGACAAAATAGTGGAACATTCCTTTTTACGTTTTGAATTGGTTATTCCGCAAGATGCCACCAATGTGCCTAATCTGCAAAATATTGACATTAAAAAGTTTGGTAAAGCTAAAGGTTCTTTATGGGAACAGCTGTATTTTACTTATTATTTGTTTCGTACAGGCGCTGTATCTTTGAATCTTTGTTCTATTATGCCGGTATTGAGACCTGGAATTATATGTATTCATGATTTGAGTTATAAAGTAAATCCTAATTATTTTAAGACATTATATGCACGTATTTCTCAAATATGGCATAAGTTTCAGTATTGGTTGGCTTGGCATTTCTCTCCTATTATTTATACGGTATCGGAGTATTCAAAGCAGCAGATGATTGATATTTATCATATAGATCCGGATAGGATTATAGTAATCGGTAATGGTTGGGAACACTTTCAGCGTGTGGAAGAAGATAAAACGTTGAAAGAACGAAAGCCCTATTTGTTTGAAAAACCATATTTTTTCTCTTTGGGCAGCCTTGCTCCTAACAAAAATATAGAATGGATCTTGGAAGTAGCTAAAAGACATCCGCAGTATAACTTCTATATAGCGGGAAAAAGTAACTTGAAAGCTTATGGAACAAATTACAGAGAATGCGATTTTCCGAATGTGCAATTCTTGGGATATATTTCAGATGGGGAAATCAAGTATTTGATGCGGTGTTGCAAAGCTTTTATTTTTCCTTCTTTTTTTGAAGGATTCGGTATTCCTCCATTGGAGGCTCTGAGTGTTGGGGCTAAAATTATAGTGGCTAAGTCCTCATGTCTTCCTGAAATCTTTGGAGATTCAGCATATTATATTAATCCTTATAAAACAAATGTTTATTTAGATAACGTATTAAATAGGCCCAGACAATCTGGTGAGGTTATATTACAAAAATATTGTTTTTCGAAATTTGCAAAGATTGTACTCAATAGTTTGGAAGATATGGTTAAGAAAAGAGGATAGGATTTATTATATTGAATTGATGCAGAAACGTAATTATATTTACACAATACCTTTGTACCAACGCTTTTTTGTGTAAGCCCTCAAATTAGGGCTAATTATTGAAAGTTGCACTTTTGCTGCTGAATATAATCATCAATAGTTATGTACAGCAGCGAAGATTTAGAAAGGTTTTACTTTCAGTATCAGACGGAGGGCCTGCCTCATGGAGAATCGATGCAGAGTTTTTGTGTCAAGAACAAGGTACCTTACAATATTTTTTTGAAATGGTACAAGGATACCCCCAAACGTATTGTAGAGGTAAAGGTGGATGGTAAGCATTTATTTTTTCTTTCTTTTTTTGAGGATTTTGGTATTCCACCATTGGAAGCGTTAAGCGTCGGCGCTAAAATTATAGTGTCTAACACGAGTTGCCTTCCTGAAATATTTGGAGATTCTGCTTATTATATTGACCCGCATAATTATAACATAAATCTTGATAGTTTACTAAGTACATCGGTAAAAGATAGGCAATTAGTACTTAATAGGTTTAACTTTAGAATATTTGCAAAGAGAATTCATAATCATGTCTTAAAGTTGAATACATGAGATGGTCAAAGGCTGCAGGGATTATGAAAATCCGCTGCCGATGATCATCGGAATCCATACTGACAAACTTTAAAAATCAAGTCTGTTTTTTGAAGACTTTAAGAGAAAGGCTTCCCAAAGGGGCTTTTCTCTATAGGGTACATCAAAATTGGACGCTTACCTCACTTGTAATATTCCCATATTTTTATACATGAAAATTTTGCATGTAGTGCAGTGCGCAGGTGGTGTAGACCGCTATCTGCGTATGCTCCTGTCCAATATGGATCGTGAACGATTCAGGCACATACTTGTCTGTTCCAGTGATTATTCGCCCGACGACTATCTCCCGCTTGTTGATGCCTTCGAGCAGGTGGATATGCTCAACGCCCTGTCGCCCCGTGCCGACGGAAAGGCCGTTGTAGCCGTGCGCCGTTAATGGAGGATAAGCGAAATGTTGTGAGCTATAAGCAATAAAAACTTTTTTATAATTCAGTGTTTGTATATAAAATATATTTCATGAAAGTTCTACATATTGGACAAATGATAGGCGGCTTGGACATCTACATCCGTAATTCCATAACTTTTGCGAGTGGTAATATAGAGTATGTCATCATGCATGGAAAGGATGACAAGAGCCTCCCTGTCTATTCGCAGGACAAAAAAGTAAAGGAATATCTGACCACATTACAACGGAACTTAAATCCTTTAAAAGATTGCTTGGCTCTTTGGCAGGCAATACGAATTATACATAGAGAAAAACCGGATGTAATCCATTGTCATTCGGCAAAGGGTGGTGTTATAGGCAGAACGGCAGGATTCCTTACAAATACTCCCACTCTTTACACTCCACATGGATTCTCTTTCCTTTGTTCGCCTTCCAAAAAAAAGCGATGGGTGTACAAGGCGATTGAGCGGATGGCGAAACTGAACAGTTTCATGTTGGCTTGTGGCGAGAGTGAGCAACGGCTAGGTATTGACGAAATAGGTTATTCTGATGAAAAGGCGTTATGCTGGCATAATTGCGTATCAATATAGACTATATGGAAAGTAATTACATTGTAACCATTGGACGGCCTTCCTATCAGAAAAATCCTTTCTTTCTGGTGGATGTGATTAAAGGTGTACATGAGTGTCATCCAGAAATACGATTCTATTTGCTCGGTGTCGGATTCTATAGTCCCGATTTGGAGGAGATGAAATCAAGATTGGAGACATACGGACTCAATGATGTCGTTATCCTTAAAGAGTGGGCAGATCATGATACGACCATGAACTATGTGAAAGATTCTCTGCTATATCTTACGGTATCAAGGTATGAAGGTATGCCATTAGCTATAATCGAGGCGATGGCGCTTGGCAAATGTATTGTGGCTTCAAAAGTTGTTGGTAATATAGATTGTGTGAAAGACGGATACAATGGCCGTGTGTTAGATTTGAAAGAAACCGAATTTGTGAATGCTATCAACGAACTGCTTAACTGCCCGGAATTAATTTCGGAATATGGAAAGAACTCACGTGAATTGTACGAAATGGAATTTGACATAAGGAAAAGAATTGGAATGCTGGAAGACATTTATTACAAAATAGCAAAGAGATAAAAGTCAGGAAGGAAATAGTAAAGAGGGAGAAATTTAGGATTCTACAAGGATTATTCTTGTACCGGCTTTCTTTCGGATGAAGCAGGAACGGTCTCATCACCAAAGCATGCCCTACAAGCCTATGAAGGCTGGCAGGTCCGTGTGTCATGGGCAGTATTGGTCGGTGGGGTTGTATTTCAAGGTGTGTCTGAAGTAACTATTTATAGAAGTGAAGGAGTTGATGGGAGGCGTTCATGGCCGGTCGCTCCGCGGCTATCAGCTTGAGATAAAGCGTGAGGTTCTGGAGGCATGGGACAGGCACCGCAGCCTTATGGTGCAGATGCCCACGGGCACGGGGAAGACGCGCCTGCTCGCCTCGGTCATTCATGACCGGCTGGAGGAGGGGCGGGGCGTGTGGGTCGTCGCCCACCGCCGCGAGCTCGTGGAGCAGATAGAGGAGACCGTCGCGCGATACGGCATCCCCGAAGGGGACGGCCGGGT
>CANQSM010000109.1 GCA_947626525.1 uncultured Phocaeicola sp.
AAAAATAGGATAATCGAGTTCTTTGACATTATTGAAATTAGTCTTATCGAACAGATCTCTCAAGTGGGTTTTGTCCGTCAATGAGATGCTAAGAATCTGCAAGACTTCGTAGGTTGAACGCTTCAGTTGCATATCATGTTGGACAATAGCCACGAGACAGTAAGTGATAATCGCAACACTGATTTGTATGCGAACAGCATTCTCGGTCGTGCCCCAAAATCTCTTAATCTTGAGATGTTGCTTGAGCCATTTGAAGAACAATTCGACCAACCATCTTTTCTTATAGAGATTGGCTACATCTAAAGCAGACAGGTGTTTCGCATTCGTTATAAAAGTGAACTCACGGTCATCTTCTTCGTCATAGTAACGAATGAGTCGGAATGACTCTGGATACTTCTTCTCGGAAAGATAACCTGTCAGTTTTACTTCTTCATCAGTATGTACATTCTTAGGCATTCTTCTCTTCCATTTGACTATCTTGTACTTTAAGTTTGTCTTAGCTCTGACTACATAGAAAGAATCCGTTAGGTGTATCCTATATAGTTCTTTGAATGAGTCGTAAGCCCTGTCAAATATGTAGTAAGCGTTTGGCTCATAGGGGATTGATGACATTGCTGTAGAATCATGCTTGGATGCTGTGGTTACAGTATAGAAAGCAGGAACCTGAGCTTCAATGTCATACAGGACATGAGCTTTGACTCCACCTTTCTTCCTTCTGAACTTCGCCCAAGGAAATGTCGCAAGGCATAGAGGTATGGTTGTAGAATCGAAAGCGTACTTTCTTCCCGGAATGTCCAAAATATTGGTTGCTCGTTTCTCGCAAGCTTCCTTCATCATGAAGAAGGCAAAGTCTTCGAAGATCCGATAGTCGCGATTCTGGTTGGCGTACGAAAGCGTGGCCTTTACAATTGGCTCACGACCTAATCCAAGGTGATACTGCTTTGCCTGATGCGCTTCGAAAGCAACAATCAAGTCACGCAGGCTCTCGCGATTACTTAGTTGACCGAACATCATTGCGAGCAACTGGTTCCAACAAGTGAAGTGCTTCACATAGCGGTTACCATCATACTTACGAACATAATTGTTGAACTGAGTTCTGTTTAGGAAAGCTGTTAATTGAGCAAAAACGTATTTGTCTTGGAACATAGCAGTCATTAAAAATGTGGCTGCAAAGTTACGGAATCAAGTCCGTCTCATTTCAAAAAACAACTTAACTGACTATATTTCAATTTTTTCAAAGAGCGATTCTCCAACTTTTATTGGACAGTAGTGATATTTTGTGTATTTCTTTAGATATGCGTACAAAAATAACGAAAAGCCTTTAGGAACTGATGCTTTTAAGATTATTTTTGTGCGTATTGTTGATATTTCAATGCACATGCCTTCTTTATTTAATAAAGTATGTGTAATTTTGCAATTACTTTGCGCCTTTTTGTATGAGGAGCATTATAACGTATAGAATTTAGATGATGAAAAGAAGAAGATTTAGCGAATTCGAAGACACCAAAAAAAACGAACCGCATGCATTTTCGTTAATCGCAGATTTTGAAGGAAACGAAGAATATTTATTTAAACAAGAGATTGATAAGTGCCTGCCTATTTTACCTTTACGCAATATGGTGTTATTCCCAGGAATAGTTCTTCCTGTATCTGTAGGACGTAAATCGTCTCTGAAATTGTTGAATGATGCAATAAAGCATAACAAACTAATAGGTACAGTATGTCAACTCCAGCCAGAAACTGAAAATCCGGAATTGGAGGATTTGCATACAGTGGGAACCGTCGCCAAAATCGTGCGTATTTTTGAAATGCCAGATCAGAGTACAACTGTAATATTGCAAGGTATGCAACGCTTTAACCTGTTGGAGGTACATGAACAAGCCATTCTGCATTATTTAATGGGGACGATTGTACCGATAAAGGAAAGTTTACCGGAAAAAGACGACAAGGAATTTGAGGTCTTGGTGGACACCTGCAAAGACTTGGCTATAAAGTATGTGCAAACAGATAATATGCAGACTGATTCAGGATTCGCTATCCGAAACATTACTAATAAGATGTTTTTGGTTAACTTCATTTGTGCGAACTTCCCTTTGAAAATAGAAGAGAAAATAGAACTTTTAAAAGAAAGCTCATTACGTAACCGCGCATATCGTCTGGTGAGTTTGTTACGGAGAGAGATACAGTTGGCTGAATTAAAAGCGAACATACAGATGCGTACACGTGAGGAAATAGATCAGCAACAGCGTGAATATTTTCTCCAGCAGCAAATGAAGAATATTCAGGATGAGTTGGGAGGAAGTGCTCAGGATCAGGAAATCGATGAAATGACAGAACAGGCAGCCAGAAAGAAATGGAGCATGGACGTACGTAAAATCTTTGATCGTGAAATGGCAAAACTGGAGCGTACTAACCCTCAATCTCCAGATTATAATGTACAGCTCAACTACTTACAGACAATGTTGAATTTGCCGTGGGGAGAATATACAGAAGATAATTTGAACCTAGTGAATGCTGAAAAAGTCTTGAATAAAGACCATTACGGGCTGGAAAAAGTGAAAGAGCGTATTCTGGAACATTTGGCAGTATTGAAGTTAAAAGGTGATTTGAAATCTCCTATTCTTTGTTTATATGGTCCTCCGGGTGTAGGAAAAACGTCTTTAGGCAAATCTATTGCAGTTGCATTGAAACGGAAATACGTACGAATGTCTTTAGGAGGTTTGCATGATGAAGCTGAGATTCGCGGCCATCGTAAGACCTATATCGGTGCTATGCCCGGACGTATCATTAAAGGATTGATGAAAGCCGGGTCTTCCAATCCAGTATTTATTCTTGATGAAATAGATAAAGTCACTCAGGTAACCCATAACGGAGATCCTTCGTCTGCTTTATTGGAAGTTTTGGATCCGGAACAGAATAATGCGTTTCATGATAATTTTTTGGATGTCGATTATGATTTGTCGAAAGTGATGTTCATCGCTACGGCTAACAATTTGAATACGATACCGGCTCCTCTTCTTGACCGAATGGAATTAATTGAAGTCAGTGGGTATATAACGGAAGAAAAAATAGAAATCGCCCGCAAACATTTGATTCCTAAAATAATGGAGTCTATCGGGATTGACAAGGCTCAAATAAAGATTCCCAAAAATACGATAGAAGTTATTATTGAATCATATACTCGTGAATCGGGCGTACGTGAATTGGAGAAAAAGATAGGAAAGGTTTTTCGCAAATTGGCACGTTCATACGCAACGAATGGTTATTATCCCATGCATGACGTGAAACCTGCCGATTTGAGAGACTTGTTGGGAGTTCCGGAATATAGTCGTGATAAATATCAGGGCAATGAATATGCGGGAGTCGTGACCGGACTTGCTTGGACTGCCGTCGGCGGAGAGATTTTGTTTGTCGAAACAAGTCTAAGTAAAGGTAAAGGTGGCAAACTTACATTGACTGGTAATTTAGGGGATGTAATGAAGGAGTCGGCTATGCTGGCTTTTGAATTTATCAAGGCTCATGCGTCTCTGTTGAATTTGAATTCGGATATCTTTGAAAATTGGAATATCCATATTCATGTACCGGAAGGAGCCATCCCTAAAGACGGCCCTTCTGCGGGTATCACCATGGCTACTTCACTGGCTTCGGCTTTGACGCAGCGGAAAGTAAAGGCGAATTTGGCCATGACGGGTGAAATTACATTGCGCGGAAAAGTTCTTCCGGTAGGAGGCATCAAAGAAAAGATTTTAGCGGCAAAACGGGCCGGAATCAAAGAAATCATAATGAGTGAAGAAAATCGGAAAAACATCAATGAAATCCCAGCCCTTTACCTAAAAGGCTTGACCTTTCATTATGTAAACAACATAAAAGAGGTGCTCGCCATTGCCCTTACTGACGAAAAGGTAGAAGATGCCATTGATTTAACAGTGGACTGACCATGACATTTGAGTTACAATATACAGATTCAAAGTCAAATGCCAGAGCTGGTCTGGCAACTACGGACCACGGGCAAATAGAAACACCGATCTTTATGCCTGTGGGAACGTTGGGTACCGTGAAAGGAGTACATTTGCATGAGTTAAAAGAGGATATTAAGGCCCAAATAATATTGGGCAATACCTATCATTTATATTTACGTCCGGGGGTGGATGTTTTGGAAAAGGCGGGTGGTTTGCACAAGTTCAATGGTTTTGACCGTCCCATGCTTACCGATAGTGGCGGATTTCAAGTGTTTTCATTAGCCGGAATCCGCAAGCTGCACGAGGAAGGTGTAGAATTCCGTTCGCACATTGATGGATCCAAGCATATTTTCACTCCTGAAAAAATAATGGATATAGAACGCACCATCGGTGCGGATATCATGATGGCTTTTGACGAATGTCCCTCCGGCACGTCAGATTATGAGTACGCCAAAAAATCATTAGGATTGACACATCGTTGGCTGGATCGCTGCATAAAGCGTTTTGATGAAACCGAACCTAAATACGGTTATCGGCAATCGTTGTTTCCTATTGTACAAGGTTGCGTGTATTCTGATTTGCGTAGGCAATCGGCTGAATTCGTTGCTTCGAAAGGCTGCGACGGTAATGCCATCGGCGGTTTGGCCGTGGGTGAACCTACGGAGCAGATGTACGAAATGATAGAAGTGGTGAATGAGATACTGCCTAAGGACAAACCCCGTTATTTAATGGGAGTCGGTACTCCTGTCAACATACTGGAAGGCATCGAACGTGGAGTGGATATGTTCGATTGTGTGATACCTACCCGCAATGGCCGAAACGGTATGCTTTTCACGAAAGACGGAATCATAAACATGCGCAACAAGAAATGGGAAGATGACAATTCCCCTGTTGAGGCGGACGGTGCATCCTATGTGGATAAAACGTACTCGAAAGCCTACTTGCATCATCTGTTCCACGCACATGAATTGTTGGCCCTGCAAATTGCTTCCATCCATAATCTGGCATTTTATCTTTGGCTGGCAGGCGAAGCACGTCGGCACATTATTGCCGGTGACTTTTCCACATGGAAGCCAATGATGGTGAAACGAGTTTCGATAAGATTATAATCAGACAACATGAAAAGACTGACAGAACTGTTTAAGGAAAGACTGATAAAGCGGCTCGACCGCTATATCATCACAAAGTTTCTCGGAACTTACTTTTTTGCCATTGCATTAATCATTTCTATAGCAGTGGTTTTTGACGCCAATGAGAACCTAGATAAGTTCATGAGCAAGGACGCACCCTTAAGTGCAATTATATTTGATTATTACTTAAACTTCATCCCTTATTTCTCCAATCTGTTCAGCCCGTTGTTCGTCTTCATCGCCGTTATATTCTTCACCTCCAAGCTTGCGGACAATTCGGAAATCATAGCCATGTTCTCTACGGGGATGAGCTTCAAGCGGCTGATGCGTCCTTATATGGTTTCGGCCGCATTCATAGCGCTCCTCACTTATGTGCTGGGGGCATACGTGATACCTCGAGGCAGTGAGATCCGGCTTGATTTTGAGAACCAATACAAGAAGAAAAAAAAGGCGGAATATGTAAGCAATGTGCAAATGGAGGTAGCCGAAGGGGTTATCGCCTATATCGACCGTTACGAGAATTATAATAAGACCGGCTATCGCTTTTCCCTAGACAAGTTTGAGAATAAGAAACTGGTATCTCATTTGACGGCACGCAGCATTGTCTACGATTCGTTGGCGAAAAACAAATATCAATGGAAAATAAAGGACTATATGATTCGTGAGCTGAAAGGAAAAAGGGAAGTGGTTACGAACGGGGCGCAGATGGATACCGTGATATTCATGCAGCCTCAGGATTTCCTCATTTCGAAAGGACAGCAAGAGACCATGACAAGCCCGGAACTGAAGGCTTACGTAGACCGTCAGAAGCAGCGGGGTTTCGCAAACACCAAAGAATTTGAGATTGAATACCATAAACGAATCGCCATGTCTTTTGCCTCTTTCATCCTGACGACCATCGGACTGGCCCTATCTTCCCGAAAGGTGAAGGGAGGAATGGGATTACATTTAGGAATAGGTCTAGCACTCAGCTTCTCCTATATATTATTCCAAACGGTGTCAGCCACCTTTGCGGTGAATGCCAACGTGCCGCCGATGATAGCCGTATGGATTCCGAATGTGTTGTATGCCTTCATAGCTTTATACCTCTACATGAAGACTCCGAAATGAAACGTTCCTTTGTGAATGAGTTTCCGACGCGTTAAAATATGTATCATTACGTTTATGCATGTTTGTATGATTGGTTCTTGATATACTTTGTTATATATTTGCAATAAAAAAACTAATAGATGTCATGTACCCGGAACCAAACGAAGAGACAAAAGCGGCCATGGAAGAAGCTCGTGCCGGGGATGAAAGAAGTCAAGAGTGGCAGTCAGTTTGTAAGCACTCAAATTAGGGCTCTAAAAAATAATAAATAGCTTCGCTGCGAACATAAAACTTAAAAATCATGTATAGCAGTGAAGATCTTGAAAGATTCTACTTTCAGTACAAATGTGAGGCAGTGCCTCAGGGAATCCCCATAGAAAAGTTCTGCCTGCAGAACAATGTACCTTACAACATCTTTTCCAAATGGTACAAGGATACACGCAAAAAAATAGTGGAAGTACAGGTGGACGGACGTCCGTCGGCAGCAGATTCCGCGCAGGAATCTTCGGCCGGAGATACCATCACCACCCGTCCGGTCCGGCTTTCTTCGGGAAAGAAGAAAGCCGTCAATGGTGGTGGCCTGAAAAAGGACTCCTCTACCGGACTTCTGATATCCGTCGAACTCCGTCTGAACAACGGGCTGCATGTTTCCCAAAGAAACCTAAGCTATCAGGATCTTTGCAGACTGATAGAGAACTTGGAGGTGCTATGCTGAACGTATCCGGAATGAACCGATTCTACTACATCCGTAACTTTACGGACATGCGGTGCAAGCACTCCCGGGTGCTTTCCATTATCTGCGAACAGTTACGCCGGGAACCGATGGACGGCGATGTATTCATCGTCCTGTCCAAAGACCGCCGGATTGTACGCCTGTTCTCCTACGATAACCGTTCCTACTCCCTGTTCGAAAAGAAGTTCGTATCGGGGTACCAGTTCATGAAAGTGGAGTGGAATGGCGAAGAAAGAGTTTACCGCGTAGATTGGAGGGATGTGGTTTTACTGTTGGAAATTCCTATTGTTAAAACATTAAAAATCAGATAAATATACTTCATACGTATGTTGTTTATGTTGAATGTTTTCAGTATATTTGTGTTTGGAAATCAGATACATACGAATGGAATCATTGCAGCATATCATAGTCATGAGACGTGAACTTCCGGCGCGGGAAACCATCTCTCGTCAGGCGATAAATTACAGTGAGGATATGCCGCCGGAGCAGAAAGACAGATATATTCAGTATTTGGTTGACAAGGTCAATGAGTTGGATCTTGACAAGCGTGCAATGGAGCTGGCAGTTGAAGAGTTCCAAGGTATTCACGACGATGTTCTTGGCCGTCTTGCGGAATTGCAGGAGAGTGTTGCCGGGATAAAGGCCGAGAATGCGGAACTGCGGCGGGAGTTGCGTGATGAGCAAGCGAAGCGCAAGCGTGCCGAGGCCGAGGCTCGTAAACTCGACCGTCAGTTGAAGTTCGTGCGGAAAGGCAAATTCGGTGACAAGCGGCAAAAGGCTCGTAAGGACGTGAGGAAGGAGGAAGACGCCGATCGTGAGGATGAGAAGGACCGTTTTGACGGAACCGGAGGCACGCTGTCCACGGGGTCTGTCGGGGAGAGTCCGGTAAGGGAGGCCCCTGTGACAGAGGAGAAGGTGCGTGACCTGACAAGCCGTCCGGATAAATACGACACGATGTCTGTTGAAGGCGCCCCTGTCTTCCATCCTACAGACGACTCCAAGGTTCCCGGCAGGATAATGGAACGCAAGTCTGTCAAGGTGTTCAGTTTTAAGATGTTCCTTGTGGAAGAACGGTTTGAGATGGTACATTATGTTGAGCCGGGGAAGAAGCCGGGATGGGGTTATTTCCCTAAGGATGGCCATCCCGAGGTGGTGACCGGGTTCGAGGGGACCAAAGCCACCCCTGAGTTCCTTCAGGCCCTCGCATACGAGGTGTATGTAAAGAATGTCACTTTCGACTTTCTTCACCGGTGGTTGACAGAAATGGGCATGACCATATCAAAGAATACGCTTCACAATTGGCTGAAGAAAGGGAAGAGGTATCCGGACAAGTTGATAGTTGTTCTGAAAGGCATTGCCTTGGAAAAGGACTCGATAGTGAACTGCGACGAGACCCGGTGCAAGGTAAGAAAGTACGATCACTACAAGAAATGCTATATCTGGGTATTGGTAAATAAAGCGGAAAAGATAGCCGTCTTCTTCTATGAGGACGGCTCCAAAGGTCGAGACGTGCTCACTCATTTCCTTGGTGATGCCGAACTGAAAAGCGTCATGACAGACGGTTACAATGCCTATGTGTTTATAGGTGATGAATTGAAGTCCGCCCAATTCAAGGACACCGACCATCAGATTTGCATGGCTCATGCGATGGCCAAGTTTGCCAAGGCAGCCAATCCCGGTGGTGACCAACGTGCGCTGGTCTTCCACGATGATCTGAGTCTCTTCTATAAGCTGGAGCATGAATACGATGAGGAAGGCATCGATGCTGAAGAACGCCGGAAGCGACGGCAGAGCCTTGGGACGAAAGAGATAATGATACGGCTCAGATCAAATCTGGATATAGAGCTTGCCAAGGACGATTCCGAACGCAGTCCTTACCTGACGGAAGCGTTGAACTATCTGTGCAAGTTCCGGGATGGGATATTTGCCTACCGGAAAGACGGCCATTATCCGATAGACAATAATATAGCGGAGCGCACCGTCAGGAAACTAACCACGCAGCGCAACAACTCCCTCCACTACGGAAGTGACGAAGGGGTTGAGATGGCTGTTGCTTATCATAGTGTAATCTCAACGGTCAAGCTCCACGGCATGTCCTGTTGGAGATACCTTGGTGAATTTTTCCAAAAGATATTTAACGGATGTCGGGATTTCCTTAGCTTGACACCCGCCAATATGGGTATGGCTTATGCCAATTGTTAAATCAAACGTTCAATTTTTAACACTCGTAATGATAGAGCACTGAAATGTGCTTTAAATCGGACGTGTGCCCTAAATTGAGTGCTGACATATTCTTCAGCTCATCATTAACAGGCATGCCATGAGTGGAGACGATGTCTCCACTTTTTGAGGATTTCTTGAAGGAAAAATGAGTGAAAAATAGAGGCCGGAAAATTTGCATGAAATCAAAAAATACCTATTTTTGTAGTGCCTTAGCGAGGGAAATAACAGTTATTTCGCATTAAGTGCTATACGATTTATATTATAAAAGATTCTTTTTTCTTTTATAATGTCTGGAAACGGTTCTTTTTAACTTCTCATCGGCAGGGTGGTATTGCTGCCATCTTAAATTAAAAAAACAACGTATTTCATTGCTGTCCGGAGAAATTTTACCACAGCATAAGCTGCCTAGGACCATCATCTTCCGAAATATTGGCTGTGAGGTCGGTTTGAGGCTCAGTAGAAATTTAGTGTGGATTTTTATAATTGATTAAAATTTCCATACTTTGCAGAATGGGAAAAGATTAATTAGTCATCCCTTAAAAAGCCCATTTTTGCGAGATATTGTTCAGATACAGTATCCCGCAAATTTTTTGAAGCATGTAC
>CANQSM010000110.1 GCA_947626525.1 uncultured Phocaeicola sp.
TCTTCATTGATACCTCCTTCTTTTAATGTTAGACAATCAGTTAATTAACACGATATATCGGATGATATATGTTCTACCTTTTTTATATGGAAACTATGGACATTCCTATTGGCTTCAAAGAATCCAGCACATTTTCCTTTTAACACGCATCCATCACACTCTGAAATGTATATGTCTTTCCAATCTGAAATAGACTGCTGGGCATAACATCTGATGTCTTCGGGTAACACGCATAACTGCGCATTGTAGATATATGGCTTCATTCCTCTGTCCGCAAGTAACAAGACCGCTTCCCGTAATTCTTCATTATAGTCATAGGGGTCTATCCAAAGTTGATCGAAATGATCTTTTGCTAATCCGGTCGTTTCCATTTGCATAAAAGCAACTTGTGCGACAAATGGAAAGTTGTGGTAAATGTAATCTGCAAATTGAGGCAACCGTTTATAGGTTTGCTTATGGACTACTATTCTAATTCCTATTCGTTGATGAAACAATGCAAGATTATATAACCCTTGTACGGTTTTATAAAATGTCTTCGCCCCGACAATACGATTGTGTTCTTCTGCAATATCTGAAAAAAGCGGAATATCAATCTGTAAATCATGGTGTCGGCATTTTGCCAGTTTCATTGCATACTCTTTATCTGCAAACTTGACTCCATTTGAAAGAATACTAATGGCTGTTTTGGGAAGCTTTTTCTTTATATGGTTTATCAGGACGAATAAATTGTCACCAATAAGTGTAGGTTCTCCACCTGTTATACCGATTTCCTGAGTGTTTTTGTCAAATAGAGAAATCAGCTTCAGATTGAATGACGTTTTATCCTTTTCTTGTACAACTGGTGGCTGGGGACACATAATGCAACGATGGTTGCATCGTTCTGTAGCCATTATCGCATTATGATGGGATTGAATTTCATATAAGAAGATTATTTCTCCTTGCTTATTGATTATAACCACATCGCCTTCATTGAAGTCCCTAACGCTGTTGACTATACAATAAGGCTTACCATTACTCGCAATGTTTTCTTTTGCCGTAATTGTCGCAGCATATCCAAACGCTGGACTTGATGTGTCCTTACTAACCCATATTTCGTTGGAACGCTGAAATATATTCTTTTCGAAAGTTATTCGTCCAACAATGTCCTCTTCTATATTAACTGATTTACCTTGAATTTGCTTCATAATTGCTCAATTTAACCAAGACCAAAAAATTCTGTTTATTTCAGGGTCATGCTTATGTAATAACTCAAATAAGTAATGTATTATTGATTTTGTCTTTTTACACATCTCATTTGTAGGTCTGAAACCTATCATATCCCCTTGTTCGGACATATTACGCACGGGGTCTGCACCGCAATAAGGTTGGAACACGCAATCTACACAGGCAGGCAAACACTCCGTACAAGCGGAAGATATGATGCGATGTAATAGTTCACCGTTAAACATTTCCTGATAACTGTTCTCATTCACATTGCCCAATCTGAAATAATAATTTTTGAAGCGCGCCATCATTCGGGCTTCATCCGATACATATACGCTTCCATCATAATCATAGATCACTCCTGCTATACCAACGCCTGCGGGAGATTGCAAATCAACAAAGCCAGTTGCAAACGGGGTAAGCATTCTCCTTAAAAGGAGCGCAGCAAATCCCTCTACAAAAAATGTCCCTTTCTTATTTAGTTCTATGATATAGTCAAGTCCCTCTTTGTAATTCTCAATGAAGTCTTCTATTGGATAAGCAATCTTTTCCTTGTACTGTTTTGCAAAACCGTATGGATTAAGAGACCGTAAGAATATGCTGTTGAACCCTAATCGTACATACTCGTCGATTATTTCTTTAAAACGTCCCAGACTATATTTTGATGTTGTCATAAGAGCGGATGCACAATCATTGTTCCCCCATATTCTCCGTATCATGGAAAGGTGCTTCTCAAAGATTGCATGATGGTCTAACTCTTTGTCTTGCAACGGACGATTTGTGTCGTGTAAATCTTTAGGCCCATCCAACGATGTAGAAATCATGCAGTTGTGCTTCTTGAGGTATTTCACCATTTTTTCATTCAGGAGGGTCAAATTGGTACAAATAACGAAATCCAACTCTTTCTTTTTGAATAGGTTTTGCCACTCTGCTTCCTCAATAATGTATTTCACCATTTCAAAATCAGTTGACGGGTCGCCGCCCTGAAACTCTATCTTGATGCACGGTGAAGGCGATTGGAAAATTGTTTTAACAATATTCTTAGCCGTTTGTTTTGTCATATCGGCAGAGTGGTCGTCCCTGTTTTTGCGTGCTACTTGACAATATATGCAACTGGAGTTACAACGCAAGGTAGGAACAACCATGTGTAAAGAAGTAAAGTCACGAAGAATGCTTTTCTTTGTACGAAATTTTGTTGCAAGCATTGAAACTACATCTTCTACCTTATCTGTCGTGGCAATTTGTTTCGATTCAATGTCATAAAACAAATCACTGTGTGTATCTATTTTCCCATCTACAAAACGGTGAAAATCCTCGTTCTGCAAGAAGATATATTCCCCGACTTCATTCGTAAGGAGGTATTCCGTATCATTAAACCGCTCAAAACGGAATGGCAATAACTGATAGCCCATATTCTTATTTTGAATTTACAGGTTTGAATGCTTCTTCAACTATCATATCACGAATATGTCCGAACTGTGCATTGACGTTATGTCGCAGTTGCTGGTCTATAAGTTCATTACAGAATTGTTTGGTTATATCTTCTGTTATAGTATTGTCATCTTTCGATTCAAAAATAACATTCACGAGATTCGGATTGTCTGCATCCGTCTGTTGATGGATATAAAATAGATGTGAAAATTTGTAGATGGATGCCGTTACAACCTCCTTTGTGTATAGATTAAAATCTACAATGACTTGAAACTTGTTGTTATCAAGTTTTACGACTGGAAACTTTATATTCGCCATAATATGCCCTCCAAGTCTTCCAGCCCCTCGAAGACCTCTTATTATTAAACACCGAAGCGTGGAACTGCAATGCCCACGTCTAAAGTTGAGGTCCTGAGAAAACCCTGATACAAGTGTAGGAAAATAGCAGTCCACGCTATATGCGTGAGAACCACTATGCTATCCTCTTGTATCAATTCGAAATTTCTCAGGTTTCAACTTTACAAGATAAGCATAACGCTTCTTCTATTTTTTTTCGTATGTCTTGGAAAGAGTTATCTCAATCCGATTGCAAAAGTAGCAAATTTCTATGATAAATTCTTGCCTTTGGATGATTTTCTCTCCAATTGAGGAAAATTTATATTAAATCATAGCTAATGATGTTGAACTATAACATTTAAACGATTACCGCTATGTTCTCAGAGTCTAAAGTTACAGAGATTATGCCCGACCGCATGAGCGATGCCGGGATTAGGGTTGTTCTTGTCCTGTTTCATTCCGGCGGTTTCCGCAAAGGAAAGAAAGTGTAAGTCAAAACTCTTAAGAATCTCCGCTGAAACTGTCGGAGTTTTCCAAAACTTTCTTAAGAATCTTTCCGAAAACTCCGACAGTTTTTCCGCTTCTTCATATCCGTAAAGAGTACATTTTCAAAGAATAACTGATGCCATCCGTAGAACCGGCCACGGACGATTCCGCTACTTGCAATTATACCTCAATTTCATCGCCAGTTCCTTGTCGGCTATCGCGGCATATTCTTTTTTATTTCAATTTTCTTGTAAAAAATGTGCTTTTATTGCGATTTATTATTATTTTTGCCACATCAATAATGAAAAGTCCGAAGAATGGCAACATATTCTCTATATACAACCCATCTTACATGGCATATGACCATGATGACTGCTACCCGAATGATGACCCTTAGGGGTTAAAGGTATGTATATAGTGTTTCTACGTGATACACGCTTACGGATGTAAGCAAAACAATCAGATTTTCTTAACTTATTTATTTTATTAACATGAAAGTGATGAAATTCGGCGGAACGTCCGTAGGTTCCGTGAACAGTATTTTAAATGTTAAACGGATAGTTGAGGCTCAGAAGGAGCCGGTGATTGTAGTCGTTTCAGCGTTAGGCGGCATCACGGATAAGTTGATTCATACTTCTAAAGTCGCAGCGGAAGGCAATGCGGATTATGAGAACGAGTTTCGGGAAATTGTCGTTCGCCACATGGATATGGTGAAGACTGTTATCCCTGAGGGGGAGGGGCAGGATCGTTTATTACGGGTGGTTGGAGCTTTGTTGAATGAGCTGAAAGATATTTATCAGGGGCTTTATTTAATCAAGGACCTTTCTCCTAAAATCTCTGCGGCGATTGTCAGCTACGGAGAACGAATCTCTTCACAAATTGTCGCTACGCTTGTTGACGGAGCACAGTGGTATGACTCGCGTACCTTTATTAAAACGGAAAAGAAACATTCCAAACATATCCTGGACTCCGATTTGACTCAGAAACTGGTGAAGGACACCTTCGAATCTTTACCGCATGTAGCTTTGGTTCCCGGTTTTATTTCCACGGATAAGAACAGTGGGGAAGTGACGAATCTCGGCCGGGGTGGGTCAGACTATACCGCGGCTATTCTTGCTGCCGCATTGGATGCCGACAGTCTGGAAATCTGGACGGATGTGGACGGATTCATGACGGCCGATCCACGGGTTATCAGTTCAGCATACACTATTAGCGAGCTGAGTTATGTAGAAGCCATGGAACTTTGTAATTTTGGGGCGAAGGTGGTTTATCCGCCTACCATCTATCCTGTGTTCCATAAAAATATTCCTATCCTGATAAAGAATACGTTTAAGCCGGAAAGTGCCGGAACCATTATTAAACATCAGACGGATGCGGGCTCTAAGGCGATTAAGGGTATCTCCTCCATCAACAATACCAGCCTTATCAATGTGACTGGTTTAGGCATGGTGGGTGTGATTGGCGTGAACTATCGTATTTTCCGTACGTTGGCTGAGAATGGTATCAGTGTTTTCCTGGTTTCGCAGGCTTCTTCCGAGAACTCTACTTCTATCGGTATGCGTGAGGAAGACGCCGAATTGGCACGACAGGTATTGGACAAGGAATTTGCGAAAGAGATAGAAATGGGCGAAATGTCTCCGATGAGTATAGAAAATGGTTTGGCGACTGTGGCTATTGTAGGGGAGGGGATGCGCAATACGCCGGGTATAGCCGGAAAACTTTTCGGCACGCTGGGGCGTAATGGCATCAATGTGATTGTCTGCGCGCAAGGTTCGTCCGAAACGAATATCTCTTTTGTAGTGGATGCGCGCCTGTTACGGAAAACGCTGAACGTGATACACGACAGTTTCTTCCTTTCCGAATATCAGGTGTTGAATCTCTTTATATGCGGTATCGGTACGGTCGGAGGTAGTCTGATTGAGCAGATACATCAGCAACAGCAGCGTCTGATGCAGGAACGCGGACTGAAATTGAATGTGGTGGGTATTGCCAACGGACATCATGCCATGTTCAACCGGGCCGGTTTTGATTTGGGCTCGTTCAGGGAACAGTTGGAACAAAGCGGCCCGAGTAGCGTGGAGCGTTTGCGGGAGGAGGTGATGGGCATGAACATCTTCAATTCCGTATTTGTCGACTGTACGGCCAGTGCGGAGGTAGCTTCGCTGTATAAGGACTTCCTGCAACACAACATTTCGGTGGTGGCGGCTAATAAAGTGGCGGCTTCTTCCCAATTCGAAAATTATAAGGAACTGAAACAGACCGCTCGCAAGCGGCAGGTGAAGTTCTTGTTTGAAACCAATGTGGGAGCCGGACTGCCGATTATCAACACGATCAACGATTTGATAAACAGTGGAGACAAGATACTGAAAATTGAGGCGGTATTGAGTGGTACGTTGAATTATATATTCAATACCATCAGTGCGGACATTCCTTTTAGTGAGACGATACGTATGGCGAAAGAGGAAGGGTATTCTGAACCCGACCCCCGTATCGACTTGAGCGGCAAGGATGTCATCCGCAAATTGGTGATTCTGGCTCGTGAAGCCGGATACGGGCTGGAGCAAGAAGAGGTGGAGGCACATTTGTTTGTTCCGGAATCGTTTTTCAAGGGTTCATTGGAGGAGTTTTGGGAGAAACTGCCGTCACTGGACTCTGATTTTGAGGCGCGTCGTCAGGTATTGGAGAAAGAGAATAGGCGTTGGCGCTTTGTGGCACGTCTGGATGAGGGAAAAGCTTCCGTATCCTTGTGTGAGGTGGGGAACAAACATCCGTTCTACGGATTGGAAGGTAGCAACAATATTATTCTGCTTACCACGGAGCGTTATAAAGAGTATCCGATGATGATTCAGGGCTACGGTGCAGGTGCCAGTGTGACGGCGGCCGGTGTGTTTGCCGATATCATGAGTATTGCGAATATTTAATGCGTTATGAAACATATCATTATTTTAGGAGACGGTATGGCCGATTGGCCTGTGAAATCGCTGGGGGGCAAGACACTGTTGCGGTATGCCCGGACTCCCTATATGGATTTGCTGGCACGCAAAGGACGTACCGGACGGTTGCTGACAGTTGGCGAGGGATTCCATCCCGGCAGCGAAGTGGCCAATATGTCTGTGTTAGGTTACAACCTGCCAAAGGTATACGAAGGGCGAGGTCCGCTGGAAGCTGCCAGCATGGGTATTGATTTGCGACCGGGAGAGATAGCTATGCGGTGTAATCTGATCTGTATAGAGGAGGAGAAGATTAAAAATCATTCGGCCGGGCATATTACGACGGAAGAGGCGGATGTGTTGATTCGTTTCTTGCAGGAAAAACTGGGTAGTGCTCGGGTACACTTTTACACAGGAGTGCAATATCGCCATCTATTAGTGATAAAAGGGGGAGACAAACGACTGGATTGTACTCCGCCGCATGATGTACCACTGAAACCTTTCCGGCCGTTGATGGTGAAACCGCTTGTTCCGGAAGCTGAGGAAACAGCCGATTTGATTAACGATTTAATTGGAAAGTCGCAAGAACTGTTGCGCGACCATCCTATAAATCTGAAACGCATGACCGAAGGTAAAGATCCCGCAAACAGTATATGGCCGTGGTCTCCGGGATATCGGCCGCAGATGGAGCCTCTTTCGGTAACATACCCTTCCATCCGTAAGGGAAGCGTTATCTCGGCAGTCGATTTGATAAAAGGAATCGGTTATTATGCCGGGTTACGTAATATCGAAGTGGAAGGAGCTACCGGTCTTTACGATACGAACTATGAAGGGAAGGTGGCCGGGGCGTTGAATGCCTTGAAAGAGGAGGATTTTGTATATCTGCATATTGAGGCCAGTGATGAAGCCGGTCATGAAGGAGATATTCCGTTGAAGCTGCGAACTATCGAAAGTCTGGATAGCCGTGTGGTAGGGCCTGTATACGAAGCGGTAAAAGAGTGGAGTGATCCGGTGGCTATAGCCGTGCTGCCCGATCATCCTACACCGTGCGAGTTGCGCACCCATACCGCCGAGCCTGTTCCTTTCCTTATTTATTATCCCGGTATCGAGCCGGATGCGGTACAGACGTTTGACGAGGTGGCGTGTATGGAAGGCGGATACGGCTTGTTGAAGGAAAATGAATTTATGAACGAATTGATGAAACAGTAGATATGAACTATTACAGTACGAATAAACAGACACCTGTGACCGGTTTGCATGAGGCCGTGGTAAGGGGGCTGGCTCCGGATAAGGGACTATATATGCCGGAAGTGATCAAGCGATTGCCGGAAGAATTCTTCGGGTGTATCGAGAAACTCTCTTTTCAGGAAATGGCTTACCGGGTAGCCGATGCGTTCTTTGGTGAAGATATTCCGGAAGAAACTTTGAAACAGATAGTCTATGACACACTGAGTTTCGATGTTCCGGTGGTAAGAGTAAAAGATTCTATCTATGCATTGGAACTCTTTCATGGTCCTACTTTGGCTTTTAAAGATGTGGGTGCCCGTTTCATGGCCCGTTTACTGGGTTATTTTATCAGGCAGGAAGGACAACGGCAGGTGAATGTATTGGTCGCTACTTCCGGTGATACGGGCAGTGCCGTGGCTAACGGTTTCTTGGGTGTGGAAGGAATTCATGTATACGTGCTCTATCCCAAGGGGAAAGTGAGTGAAATACAGGAGAAGCAGTTTACCACACTGGGCCGTAACATTACGGCTTTGGAAGTGGACGGTGTGTTCGACGACTGTCAGGCTTTGGTAAAAAATGCTTTTATGGACGAGGAGCTGAACGCGCACATGAAGCTGACTTCGGCCAACTCTATCAATGTAGCTCGTTTCCTTCCGCAAGCATTCTATTATTTCTACGCTTATGCGCAGATGAAGAAGCTGGGCAAGGCTGATGATTTGGTTATATGTGTGCCGAGTGGAAATTTCGGTAATATTACTGCCGGACTGTTTGGCAAACGAATGGGGTTGCCTGTGAAGCGTTTCATGGCGGCGAATAATCGGAATGATATTTTCTACCAGTATTTGCAGACAGGCATATATGTTCCGAGAGCGTCGGTGGCTACCATTGCCAATGCGATGGATGTGGGTGACCCGAGTAACTTTGCCCGTATCTTTGATTTGTATAAAGGTTCGCATGCGGATATTCGGAATGAAATTTCCGGTGCTGCGTATAACGATGAACAGATACGTGAAACGGTTCGTGGCGTATATCAGGAAACGGGTTACCTGCTCGATCCTCACGGAGCTTGTGGTTACCGAGCCTTGGAGGAGGGATTGCGTCCCGGAGAGTGTGGTGTGTTTCTTGAAACAGCCCATCCTGCCAAATTCCGTGATACGGTGGAAGCTGTTATAGGACATCCTGTAGAGGTACCGGCCAAGTTGCAGGCTTTCATGAACGGAGCCAAACAAAGTGTCCCGATGAGCAAAGATTTTGGAAGTTTCAAGGCTTATTTGATGAATAAGTAAGAAAAAACTCTTATCTTTACAACTTAAAGTTTTTTTCTTTATGGATTCTGAAACATTTGTTCGGTTTACACACGGTGAAGAAAGCGCGTTTGAAGTGCTGTTTAAGGAATACAGTGCTTATATGCTTGTCTTTGCACGCCGTTTTGTTTCCGAAGAGTATATTTCGGATGTCATACAGGATATTTTCTTGCAAGTATGGAATCGGCGTTCGGAGTTTGCGAGTGCCGATTCCGTCAAATCCTATCTTTTTACCTCAGTGAAGAACCAATGTCTGAATATTCTTCGTCAGGAAGATGTAAAGTCCCGTTATTTGCAGTCGCTTACTGAGGAAGACTTTGAAGATCATATATTGGATGTGGAAGTCTATACCTTATTATATAAGGCCATTTCCGAGTTACCCTCCCGTTATCGCACCGCCATTGAAATGTCGCTGAACGGTGACCGGTTGGAAGAAATCGCCCGTATCATGGGGACAACCGTGGATGCGGTGAAGGCTTACAAGAAGAGAGGCAAGGAGTTGCTTCGAAAAAAATTGTCCTCCCTTTATGGAGTGGCCTTGGCGGAGATACTATTGAATCTCATACATTGAGAATGAGGTCGATTTCTCAGTCTTCAAAGTTTTTTGGCTGACGTGGTTAGTTATGCCAAATGACGTTCCTGGGAGGAGGAAATGACGCTTTCCGCTTTTATTTCATAGGCCTGTATTTCTTTCCTTATTATTTTTCGGAATTATCTGTTTTAGTCTTGCATATTTGAAAACTTATGCTTATATTTGCATCGTAATTAAATACGAGACAA
>CANQSM010000111.1 GCA_947626525.1 uncultured Phocaeicola sp.
GTCCGTCTGGACGCGGCGGAGTCGAAACTGTCGCTTTACGCGACCCGGACGGACGATTTGAGCGAAACGGTGACGCAACTGGGGATTGACCTGGACGCGGCGGAAGCGAGCCTTTCCTTGTACGCCAAGAAGACGGACGAGACAGCGCGGAGCGTGACCAGCCTGGGCGTCCGTCTGGACGCGGCGGAGGGCGACATCACGCTGTACGCGGAAAAAGTGGCCGACAACGCGGCCGCCATAGCGGCCCTTCAGGTGAAGGCCGACTCCATCAGCTCGACGGTGACCTCGGTCGAGGGGGATCTGGAGGCGGCAAAAAGGACCGCGGCGGCGGCCGCGCAAGCGGCTAAAGACGCGGCTGACGCGGCTCAGGAAAGGGCCGACAGCGCGTGGTGGGCCGCCTATTACGCGCAGGAGGACGCGGACGCGGCTCAGGGGACAGCGGACGGCGCGCAGGCGGCGGCTGACGCGGCTCAGGGGAGGGCTGACGACGCTTATGCCAAAGCGGCGGCGAACGCGACGGCGATTGTACAGAACGAGAGCCGCATCAGCGCCCTTGCCGGACTGTTTGACGAAGAGGGGCATTTGCTTGAAGGGAGCGGATGGGTGACGCAGAGCAGCTACAACTCGCTATACAGCAAGGTTTATGACCTGGACGGGAAACTGGCGGCGAAGGCGGAACTGAGTACCAGCGTGCAGTATGACCCGGCGACGGGTGTTGTGACGAGCGGCATCAAGCTGACGGCGGACCAGATAGACCTGAACGGGGCGACGACCATCAACGGCTCGTTCCATGTCGACCCGGACGGTACGACCCATATAGGCGGCTTCACGGTAAGCGGGAGTGGGCTGACGAATTACCCTTTTGAAAATGACGCTTACCTCATCTTCAGGAACGACGAACATAAATGCTTCGCGGGCATCGGCGGGAATGTGCTCCCGTCCACCACCGGACTGCGGGGCGTGGCCCGCTTCGAGAACCACGACGAGAATGACTGGTGGAGTCTGGGGAGGAACTACGCGATGCTTGTCTCCGCGCGGGGCGCGAGCGAGAACATCGCCATCGCGATGGACGGGGGCTGCGTGTCGTGTCTGGCCGTGAAGACCCAGATCATCGGCCTTGAGCAGATAACCCAAAGCACAGCGCCCTCGACGGCCAAGCGCGTGACCATCGAGCGGGAGGCGGTGGACGTGTATGTGACGACTCAATATTACTGGAGGGCGCAGGCGAAAGACGCCGCCGGGAACGATGTGGCGTATCAGGCCCGTACCCGGGACACCTATCTCACGCTTCCGACGATGCATCCGTATGACGACGGGCACGAGGTGCGCATCAAGCGGGGGCCCAACAGCGGGAACCATCTTTACCTGGTTCCGGGGGCGAGCAACCACCGGGAGTACTCCAACGGGGCCTGGCGGACCACTTCGGGCACGTCGTACATCCTGTATGACAGGGCGTCGTACGCGACCCCGACGGAAGCACTGGACGTGGGCGGCGAGGGGGCGGCGATGGCGCTACGCTATCACCGGGACCTGAGCGTGGAGATAGACGGAAAGCGCTACTGCGGCTGCTGGGTTCAGTACAAGTGCCCGAGAGACTGGTAACCGGGGAGCGAACGAGCAGACAACCCAATCAGACAGAAAACATAAAAAACATAAAAAACAGAAAAAGATGAAAGCAGATTTTGACCATCCCTTCGTGGACTATTCCGGCAGAGAGATTGCCGTTCAGAAAGGCGGGAAAAGCATCGCCGACCAGCTTTGCCTGCTGTTGTTCAACCTCAGCACCCTGGGGAACACCCCTCTGAGCGGTGAGGAGAAATACGCGGCCTACAAGTTGTGCAACCGCATATCGGCGAACCCGAAAGCGGTGGAGCTGTCGACAGAAGACGCGGCCCTGATTAAAAGCGTGGCGGCACAAGTGTTCAACGCGGGCCCTTACGGCCAGATTGTTGACCTTATCGAGCATAACCAATGAGTATAAACCCTAAAAAAAGAAACATCATGAAAGCGAGAACAATGAACGCAACAGTGAGCTATGATCCGGAAGTGATCAGCGAAAGCACGAACATCCACTTTACCAAGGTGACGAACGCTTCGGGCACCACCATCTACGGGAAGATTGAAAAGAACGGCGCGGAGGCGGGCAACATCAGCCATGAAACGAAAGGGGACTATCTGATTACGACCCTGAAACCGTATTCGGGCCTCACGGCGGATGAAGTGAAAGGGATCTATGAGGCGGTACCGCGCTGCATAGCCGAACTGACCGAAGCATAAAGGAGGTTTCCATGGGAGCATTGCAAACCAGCCAGGCGGAGCTGGAAGCCTTCTACGCGAAGGCTCTGCCGGGTTTTCTGGAATACCTGAAGACGCACGGGACCGCGGTGGGCAGCATTGAACTGGCGGAGAGCCTGGAGGGGATTACCTCCTTACCGGCCCGGTTCAGCCTGGGCGGCGTGGAGAAGGTCGTACTGGCTCCGCTGAAGCTGCTGACGAAGGATGTGGATACCCGAATCGACGCTTGTGAAGCGGCGACGGCGGCCGCCCACACGGCGGCCTCGGCGGCGAACGCGGCGGCGAAGAAGGTGACAGACGCCATCACGGACATCGGCGCGGAGAAGCAGGCGGCCCTTGACGCGGCATCGGCGGCGAACGGGGCGGCTACAGCGGCGACGCAGGCGAAAGGGACTTGCGACGACGCGGCCCGTGCCTGCCGTGAGGCGACGGAGCTCTGCCAGACGCAAACGACAGCCTGCGCCGCCGCCACAACGGCCTGCCGGAACGCCACGGAGGAATGTATCAACGAGACCGCCAACAGCCGTGCCGCCACCGTAGAGGCGAAGAATGCGGCCACGCAGGCGAAAGGGGAAGCCTCGAACCTGTCGGCACTCAAAACGGCGTGCCAGGATGTGACGACGCGGTGTGACTCGACCAATTCGACGGCCGAAGAGAAGATTGCGGAAATGGCCTCCCTGCTGAAAAGCCTGTCCGCCGAAGCGAACGCCTCGCCGGTACGCATGGAGGTGAGCGCCCCGGAAACCATCAGCACCCGGAACAAGACGGGACAGCGGATCGACGTAAGACTGTTTCCGGGCTATGTGATGAAGAACGTCCTGTTCCAAAGGGTGTCCGGCTCGTCGCTGGCGGCCGATCCGTCCGGGAACCTGAAGGTGACGGGGACGGGCCTCACGTCGTTCCATGTCATCCCCACCCAGAACACGGAGCTGTGGGAGCAGGCGGACATATCGGTACGGGGGCCTTTGATCCGCCGTACCAGCGGAGGAAAGATACGATTGAACCGTAACCAAATGCGAATAATCTAACAAGTGAACCATTAACCAACAAGTGAACCATTATGGCTTTGACAACTGATGAAGAAGAGAAATTGCGCGCGATAATCAGCGCGTTCGAAGGCGGGCAACAGATTGACGACCTGCCTTTGGCGGACAGCACGGTCCAAGACAAGGAGATAGAGGTGTTTGACAAGAAAACCGGGGCTTCCGGGCGCATGAGCGTGCGGGATGCGGTGAACCTGTCGAACGCGCCGTGGTGCGGCCGATGCTGGAACCTGGACCACTCGACCCCGCAGGCCGCGACGTGGGTAGGCAGCCTGGAGATGCTGCGCAACCTGCCGGATGTACTGGAACTGGGCTGTTATCTGGTGAAGAATGACCATACACGGCGGAAACTGGACGCGACGAACCACTACCGGTTCGCCAACGGGGAGACCGCGAAGCTGGACGGAAGCATGGGACATTACCAGTGGGGATGGGGGAAGAAGTTCTATGTGGCCTTCTATACCGTCGGGCGGTTGTTCCATGAGGTGGTATCGTTGTCGCCGATTCCCGGCCAACATAACTACTGCATCCCGGTAGGCAGCCTGTCGGCGCACGGATTCGCGTCGATAGACCGCAGCAGCGGTGCGCTGGTGAGTTATGTGAATGATGACATCCGGTATCGCGGGGGTGACAATGAATCGTCTTACGACGAGACCTACCGGACTCTGTGCGGGACGTGTGTCAGCCAGATGACTGCGGAGGCTCTCCGGGCAGCCGCCCGAAAGAACGGCACAGGCTGGCTTTGCGGTACGATGCGCCACAGCGCCGTCGTGAAAATCCTTTTTGAAATCATTTTCGGTACCCGCGACATGCAGGCAGCCTACAATCCGGCGAAAGACAGCGACGGACTGTATCAGGGCGGTCTGGGCAACGGCGTGACCGACTGGACTTGGGATGCCTGGACTACCCATAACGGCAACAGGCCGTTCCTGCCGACCCGGGTGGGCATCGAACTGGGTGATTCGTGCGGCGTCAGCAACTATGAATTGAAAGGGGCGGAAGGAGATACCGTCTATACGGCTCCGGTTCCGGTGTTTTTCGGGCTGAAGAATCCTCATGGGTACCTCTGGCGGCATCAGGATGACGAATTTGTGCGTGCCAACGAGGACACGACGATGACCCATCTTGTCGCTCCTTCCATCTATGGCAGCTGGACGATCGGCGTGGAGACCGGCATGAAGGCGTATTCCACTTCCCCGGCCAAAGGCGAAGGCTATATCAAAACCCTGAGCTATGACCATCTGGAGATTTTCGCGACGCAACTGGGCGGAAGCGCGAGCACCTGGCACTGTGATTATTTTTGGAATACCAGTGGGGCAGTTTCGGGTTTCCGGTTGGTGCTTCGTGGTTGTAGCGCGAGCCACGGGGCTCCTTCGGGTTCTTCCGCTGTCTCTGTGTACCATGCTGTCTCGGCTGCCCCTGTGAACTGGGGTTCGCCTCTCTGCGAAGCAGAAGAGGAGTGGCCTGTTGAACCCGTGTATGCGGAAGGGGCCTAAAGGGTGCGTTCGTGTCCTTTTGTGTACGGGGCAGACAAAGAACCCGCGACCGTCAGGTCGCCCCCCGTATATCACCGCGAAGCGGTTCGAAATTTTTAGTTCTTTGACTTATTTTCCATATTGACCGAATTTTCTACCTTTGCATGCGAAAGGCTGCTGTCCTCTGAACGTCCAGTTTCGGGTTTCCGGTTGGTGCTTCGTGGTTGTAACGCGAACAACGGGGCTCATTCGGGTTCTTCCGATGTCAATGTGAACAATGCTGTCTCGGCTGCCCATGTGAACTGGGGTTCGCCTCTCCACTTTGAAGACTTTTTTGAGGACGGGGCCTCGCCCCAAGGCGGAAAATAAAATGAAGGCGGGTGTGCCGGTAGATATTCCGTTCGAACGCAACGAAACCGTGAAAAAGCAGACTGTAACCCTGTTATGGACACCGATTGTGAGACACTGACATGAAACGTAAAGGACACCTTTCCCCGTTGATCGAAACGGAAGAGAACTTTGAACGTGCGTATTTCGGTTACTCCGCCGGAAAGCATTCCAGGAGTACCGTGCGCAAGTTCGAAGAGAATCTGTCAGAGAACCTGTCCCTTTTGTTGGACGCCTACCGTTCAGGGACATGGCGGACATCCCCCTATACAGATGAGATAATCCATGAAAGGAAAACCCGCACGATAAGCAAATTGCCTGTTGAGGATCATGTCATGCAATGGGCGGCGTGCCTTCATGTGGAGCCCTTGCTATGTAACACGCTCATCCGTAAAAGCTGTTCATGCGTCAAAGGACGCGGAACGCATGACTTCATCCAACTTCTGCGGAAGGATTTGCAGGATTATAAGGGAACCTACTATTTTGTACAGTTGGACGCACACCATTATTTCCCTTCCATCCTCCATGACTTGATGAAGGAACGTCTCCGCACAAAAATCAAGGATAAAAAGCTGTTGGGCTTCCTGGATGAGTTTGTGGACAGCTATTATCAGGGAATGCCGCTCGGGGTGAAAATCTCCCAAATCTTAGCCAACTTCTTCCTTGCCTCCTTTGACCGGGAAGCAATCGGGGTATTCGGCATTGCCGGTGACCCGGACGCGGTTGCCTACTGGCGCGGACGGTACGTGACAGACAGTCTGCTGACTTGCCGGACGGAGGATCAGGCCAAAGAACTGGCAAAGGGTGTGGATTATCTGAACCGCAAGTTTGATGGTTTTCTGACTAAAGGTTTGCGCTATTACAGCCGATTCGCAGACAATATCGTGATACTCCATGAGGATAAGGCTTTCCTTCATCTTGTTACCGAAATGGCCGTCATGAGGCTTGCCCATGACTATTACATTGATGTGAACAAGAGCTGGAATGTCAGACCGGTTGACTCCGGAGGCATTGATGTATGCGGATATGTATCATTCCATGACCATCGGCGGTTGCGAAAACGTAATAAAGCGGAATTATGCCGGGATGTGGCCAGACTTCGGAAAAAAGGCAGGACTCCTGAGGAAATACGTCTAAGGTGCTCCAGCCGTATAGGATTTGCCGTCCATGCCGATTGTAAGAATCTACTTAGAAAATTAAATGTCAATATGGAAAAAAGACTTGGAACAGTAATCAAGAACCGCAAGGTTAACATTCCCTTCCAGGGAATGCGTTTTGACCAAAAGAAGGCTTTCTCTGAAATCGTCCGCAAGGACGGAGAGGATGAGAGCAAGTATAAAATCCTGCTGACTGACTTCACCGTCGAGGACAGCAAGGTGGAAAAGGAGGATGTGATTGTCCAGGTACCGGACGGCAACGGGGGTACCAGAACGGAACGCTTGATTCAGGCGAAGAAATGCCTTGTAATCCGTTATAAGCGAATCATCCATACGATAACCACCTATGACGAAAATGGCGAAGAACGCGAAAGTTATGAGTTCGAGAAGGCATTGGATAAGGATGGGAATCCAACGGCCAGGGACGCGGAATATTATTCCTATACCGGTTCAACCGTTATGCTGGAACAAGCCGGTAATGACTTCACCAAAGAAGATCTTCCATGCCCGACCGTAATCACTGAGTTCTCGAACCGGTTGAACAAAAAATTCTATAAATTTACTTGACATGAATACTGTAATTTACACAGAAAGACGAACATTCGAGAAGTATGACGACCAAAGATACATGGTCTATCTTGGTGAAAAGGTTATTCCTGATTATACCTTGCCGGCCATGGATGAAACTCCCAGGGAGCCTGTTACCGGTTATTCATATACCGGGACAGAAGCAGATGGAGGAACCCTGATTGGCGCGACCGGCCCGGAACGTAATTCTCTTATCAACGGGATTATCCGAACCAAATATTCCCAAACGGAGGAGGATGCCATCAAAACCCATCAGATCGAGCTGTTAAAAAACTCAGACATACCCAAGGCCGGGGAGTACGAAGCCGAGTGGGAAGCGTTCAACGATTTCCGTACCAAAGCAATCCAAGTAGTGGACAGTTGGTTATCCTGATACTGTAAGGGGGATAGAAAAAAGCCCCCGGCCTGTTAATATAGACGCCAATCATTTATTAACAACACATCCAAGCGGCGCGCAACCGGGGGCAAATACCCACTGTTACGCCACTTGGGTGTTTTTTTGTTGTCTAAAAAATGATTGGCGGTGCAAAGATATAATTTTTTGTTGTATGAAAGTGATTGAGATACTGAAATTGAACAGGGATCTGCTGAATATTTGTCGGGACGTGGGAATCCGGATGGATGACGTGCAGTATATAGAACTGTATAATGACTACAACAGGCTGCTCGCCGCCGGCGAGAAAGTATCCTATATCGTGGCGGTACTGGCGGAACGGTACGCCATCAGCGAACGGAAGGTGTACGCGCTCATCAAGCGGCTCAGAGCAGACCGCAACCTGTGTGCAGTGTAATTAGCGTGCCTCCACATTGGGAAGGTTACGCCCCATGCTACCTTTGTGCCGTAACCAAAAACGGCACATCATGAACAAATACTATCAAATCCTGGGCAGGGTGCTTACGTCCGGGAAGACGCAGGAGAACAGGAAAGGGAACATCCGCTACCTCCTGAACGAGCGGCTCACGCTCACCCCTGCCGACCTCCTTGACATCTTCGAGGGGCATCCCATAGCACGGAAGAAACTGAAAAGCGAGCTGCAGCTCTTCATGCAGGGCGAGCGCAACGTGGAGAAATACCGTGAGGCCGGTATCAGCTGGTGGGATTACTGTGGCTCAATTCTTGTCAACAGTTACCCCACGTACCTTGAAAAGCTCCCTCCTCTGATAGAGAAAATCAACCGGGAGAAAAGAAGCAGCAAGAACTATGTACTTTTTCTCGGATCAACAGGTGTGGAAAGCAATCAGGCACCTTGCTTGAGTCTCGTCCAATTCCAGATTGAAGACGGGGAACTGGTGGTGACAGCATATCAGCGGAGCAGCGATGCAAATCTTGGCTTGCCGTCAGATATCTATCATCTTTACCTTATGGCCCGTCAGATAGAACTTCCGTTAAAATCCATAACGTTGAATTTGGGCAACGTCCATATCTATGATAACAATATCGAAAGAACCGAACGACTTCTATTCGGCGATGAATCCGTCAAATTTGAATTGAACGTATGAGAAAGATGTATTTATCAGCTCCGCTTCCATTCGTGGGGCAGAAGCGGATGTTTGCACGGGAATATATCAAAGTACTGGAGCAATTTAATGACTGTACCATATTTGTTGATTTGTTCGGCGGTTCAGGACTGCTTTCACATATAACAAAACGAATGCGTCCGGACGTTAAGGCGATATATAATGATTTTGACAACTATCGTAAAAGGCTGGAAAACATACCACGAACAAATCTGTTGCTGTCTGATCTCAGACAGATAGCGAAAGATATGCCAAGACATAAGCCGATTACAGGTGAGGCACGAGAAAGAATATACAAGCGTATCGAACAGGAAGAAAAAGAATGGGGATATGTGGATTTTATCACAATATCATCCTCTCTTATGTTTTCTATGAAATATAAAATGAGCCTTGACGAGATGCGCAAAGAAGTCCTTTACAATAATATACGTAAGGCTGATTATCCCCTGTGCAATGATTACTTGGAAGGATTGGAGATCATCTGTAAGGACTATCGAGAGATATTTAATGAATACAAGGATATGCCAGGAGTAGTGTTCTTGGTAGATCCTCCTTACCTGAATACTGATGTTACAACCTATTCAATGCAATGGAAGCTGTCTGATTACCTTGATGTGCTTACCGTCTTGGATAGGCATTCGTTTGTGTACTTTACATCAAACAAATCGTCCATTGTGGAACTATGTAAATGGATGGGCAAGAATCGAACGCTGGGAGATCCATTCGAAGGTTGTGTAAAATCCGAATTTAATGCACACATGAATTATAACGTTGGATACACAGACATGATGTTATATAAACATAATAATGAGCCACACACATATACCGCTATATAATATGCCGTTATAATAGTATTAGAACGGCGTTAAAACTGAACATACTCCCAGCTTATTTACTATAGGCAAATAAGAAACATCGAAGAATTACGTTTTTTTTCGGTGTTTTTTTATTGTATTGATGAGCAGAAGAATGGATTAAAAAAGAACGTTTCGTTTTGGAAAATAAACATTTTGTCTTGAAACGCCAGAACATTTCGTTTTGCGGATTATAA
>CANQSM010000112.1 GCA_947626525.1 uncultured Phocaeicola sp.
ATGTCATGATAAACTCCTTTTTAAGGATGTACATGCAATTTATGTACCACTTTACAACGTATTGTTAAACTAGAGCCATCATAAAGAAACAATACACCACATCCATGAGTTTCTTTTTTTACAAATAAGCATTTCGCCATGCCCATCCCTTTCACCTTAATTATATATACGCTTATGGGAAAAAAGAGCCTTGCAGTCATGTAACAAATGACGCCTTACCGCTTTCTATTCTGTCACGTATTTCGTACCTTTGCCGCCGATTAAAAAAGAAAGCGCCTGTCATGAACGATACCAGACACATTAAGATTAGTGAATTCGATTATCCGCTTCCCGACGAACGTATTGCCAAATTCCCTCTCCCGGTACGTGACGAGTCGAAGTTACTTGTTTACCGCCATGGGAAAGTAAGTCAGGACATTTTCACTTCACTGCCCGACTACCTGCCCAAAGGGAGCCTGATGATTTTCAACAACACCAAAGTCATCCAGGCCCGACTGCATTTTCGCAAGGAAACCGGAGCGCTGATAGAAGTCTTCTGTCTGGAACCCATACAGCCCAATGACTATGCGCTCTCATTCCAGCAAACCCGGCAATGCAGCTGGCTTTGCATGATAGGCAATCTGAAAAAGTGGAAAGGAGGAACGCTTTCAAGAGAAATAGAGATAAAAGGGAAAAAGCTGATTCTTACCGCCACACGGGGAGAATGCAGAGGAACCAGCCATTGGGTGGACTTTAAATGGAACGATGCTTCATTCACTTTCGCCGACGTGCTGGAAGTAGCCGGCGAACTGCCCATTCCACCTTACCTCAACCGGGCCACGCAAGAAAGTGACAAGGAGACTTATCAAACCGTATATTCCAAAATAAAAGGATCGGTAGCCGCGCCTACCGCCGGCCTGCACTTCACCGAACGGGTATTAAACCGTCTGAGAGAACAAGGGGTAGAGCTGGAAGAACTGACACTTCACGTAGGAGCCGGAACCTTTAAACCTGTAAAAAGCGAGGAAATAGAAGGACATTCCATGCACACCGAATATATTTCCGTACATAAGCATACCCTCGAAAAACTCATCGCGCACGGAGGAGAAGCCATTGCCGTAGGCACCACCTCCGTACGTACTCTCGAAAGCCTGTATTACATAGGTGTCACTCTTCTGCAAAATCCGGACGCTTCGGAAGAAGCGCTGCATGTAAAACAATGGGTTCCTTACGAAAACCACATAAAGATAAATGCCGTAGAAGCCCTGCGACAGATTCTCGATTACCTGAACCGCCACGAAATGGAAACCCTCCACACCAGCACTCAAATCATCATTGCCCCGGGATACCGGTATAACATTGTGAAAGCAATGATAACCAATTTCCACCAGCCCAAGAGTACCCTTCTGCTCTTGGTGTCAGCGTTCGTAAAGGGCGACTGGAGAACAATTTACAACTATGCCCTGGCCAACGGCTTCCGCTTCTTAAGCTATGGAGACAGTTCGCTGCTCATTCCATAAGCGTTTCAGACAAAGGGGCATACATTTGCACATATATTCAAAACATGTCCATAAACATATATTTCAATAGGTGATTATCTGAGTGTTTTTCTAACTTTGCACCGACCTTAACGCTATATTTAGGCAAAGTTTAAATCTAACATTATGATATTCACGCTATCTAACCATCTGCCCGAATATCCTACATTCGTAGAAGGCATTCGGAGAGCACCCGACAGAGGGTACAAACTGACTCCCGCGCAAACCGAAACAGCCCTGAAAAATGCCCTGCGCTACATCCCCGAGAACCTGCACGGGCAACTGGCTCCCGAATTCATGGAGGAACTGTTGACCCGGGGCAAAATCTACGGTTACCGCTACCGGCCGCAAGGAGATTTGAAAGCCAAACCGATTGACGAATACAAAGGGAAATGCATAGAGGGAAAAGCCTTCCAGGTAATGATTGACAACAACTTGTGTTTCGATATTGCCTTGTACCCCTACGAACTGGTCACATACGGCGAAACCGGACAAGTATGCCAGAACTGGATGCAATACCGCCTCATCAAACAATATCTGGAAGAACTGACCGATGAACAGACACTGGTTCTGGAATCAGGCCACCCGTTGGGATTATTCAAGTCGAAACCTGAGGCACCGCGCGTCATCATCACCAATTCCATGATGGTGGGCCTGTTCGACAACCAAAAAGACTGGGAAACCGCCGCGCAAATGGGAGTGGCCAACTACGGGCAGATGACAGCCGGGGGATGGATGTACATCGGCCCGCAAGGAATCGTGCACGGCACATTCAACACCTTGCTGAACGCAGGCCGCTTGAAACTGGGCATTCCCCAGGACAAGGATTTGCGCGGGCACTTCTTCGTCTCCTCCGGATTAGGAGGCATGAGCGGAGCCCAGCCCAAAGCGGCCGAGATAGCGGGAGCCACGGCCATCATTGCCGAAGTGGACGCCTCACGCATCGAAACCCGCCACCGCCAAGGATGGGTGCGACACGTCACCTCCGACCTGAAAGAAGCTTATCGCATAGCCGGCGCTTCCATCCAAAAGAAAGAGCCCTGCTCCATCGCCTACCACGGCAATGTGGTAGACCTACTGGAGCATGCCATCCGGAACCATATACATATCGAACTGTTAAGCGACCAGACTTCCTGTCATGCCGTTTACGAAGGAGGATATTGCCCGGCAGGCATCTCCTTCGAAGAGCGCACGCGTCTGCTGAAAGAGGATCGGGAAACGTTCCGCCGCTTGGTGGACGCCTCTTTAAGGAAACATTTCGAACTCATCAAACAACTGGTAGCCGACGGCACTTACTTCTTCGACTACGGCAACTCGTTCATGAAAGCCATCTATGACGCCGGAGTCAAAGAGATTTCCCGCAACGGCATGGACGAAAAAGACGGTTTCATCTGGCCTTCCTATGTAGAAGACATCATGGGGCCGCAGCTGTTTGACTATGGATACGGACCGTTCCGCTGGGTATGCCTCAGCGGCAAACACGAAGACCTGATCAAGACCGACCATGCCGCCATGGAATGCATCGACCCGAAACGCCGCGGACAAGACCTGGACAACTGGATATGGATACGCGACGCGGAAAAGAACAATCTGGTGGTAGGCACCCAGGCGCGCATTCTTTACCAGGACGCGTTGGGACGCATGAACATCGCCTTGAAATTCAACGAAATGGTACGCAATGGGGAGGTGGGTCCCATCATGCTCGGACGGGATCACCATGATGTGAGCGGAACCGACTCTCCTTTCCGCGAGACATCCAACATCAAAGACGGAAGCAATGTGATGGCCGACATGGCCGTACAATGCTTCGCCGGAAACTGCGCGCGGGGCATGAGCCTCGTGGCCCTGCACAACGGAGGCGGAGTAGGCATCGGAAAAGCCATTAACGGGGGGTTCGGTATGGTATGCGACGGCAGCGAGCGGGTAGACCGCATCCTGCGCTCCTCCATGCTTTGGGACGTAATGGGAGGTGTGGCGCGCCGTTCGTGGGCACGCAACGAACACGCCATGGAGACCTCGGAAGAGTTCAACCGGACACATGCCGACGGCTACCACATCACCATGCCCCATCTGGCCGACGAGAACCTGATAAAGAGAGTCATCGCGGAAAAAACAAACCGGAAAGGATAGCCGGAGCACAAGCCTCTTCTCTCCGTGCCCGCATGCCCCTCGTACAAGGGAGGGAAACGAGTCCCCAACGGGAAACGGGGAGAAGCGCAAAGGCCTTCCGGTAAGCCCAAAAGGACGGAAGCCTGTCAGAAAGACCCGAATATTAACCTAAATAAAATCATAACTATGAGCTGGACCAAAATCATGGAATGTGTCCCCAACTTCAGTGAAGGACGCAATGCGGAAAAGATAGATAAAATCGTATCCCCGTTCCGGGCAAAGGAAGGAGTAAAACTGCTCGATTACAGTAACGATGAAGACCATAACCGACTGGTGGTCACCGTCGTCGGTGAACCGGAAGCACTGAAGGACGCCGTATTGGAAGCGATTGGCATAGCCGTCGAACTGATAGACCTGAATCACCACCAGGGGCAGCATCCGCGCATGGGAGCAGTGGATGTGGTTCCCTTCATCCCCATCAAAGGATGCGGCATGGACGAGGCCATCGCCCTCTCCAAAGAAACAGGCAAAGAAGTGGCCGACCGCTACCGGCTTCCCGTGTTCCTGTACGAGAAGTCGGCCTCCGCGCCCCACCGGGAGAATCTGGCAGCCATACGCAAGGGGGAGTTCGAAGGCATGGCGGAGAAAATACGTCTGCCCGAATGGCGCCCCGACTTCGGGCCGGCCGAACGCCATCCGACAGCCGGAACGGTAGCCATCGGAGCCCGCATGCCATTGGTCGCCTACAACATCAACCTGAACACCCCCAGTCTGGAAATCGCGCATGACATCGCCAGGAAAATCCGCTTCATCGGAGGCGGCCTGCGTTATTGCAAAGCCATGGGCGTGGAGCTGAAAGAACGCGGCATCACACAGGTATCCATCAACATGACCGACTACACGAGAACCGCCCTCTACCGGGCCATGGAAATGGTGCGCTTCGAAGCGCGCCGCTACGGGGTGAGCGTGGCAGGCAGCGAAATCATCGGTCTGGTACCCATGGAAGCCCTCATCGATACGGCCTCGTATTACCTCGGACTGGAGAACTTCTCCATGCGGCAGGTGCTCGAGGCAAGGATTATGGAATAGCAAACCGCACGCATATCATCATGAACAACAATCTGCTAATCATCAACGCGCACATCATAACCCCCACCGGCAACCGCGCGCGCAAGGGAAAAGAGATGAACGAGCTCCTCGATATCCCCCGCGGCACGGTGGAGGTGACCGACGGAATCATCACGTATGTGGGCTCCGACAGGCAAAAGGTAAACGCCGGAGACTATGAGGTAATGGACGCGAAAGGACAAGTCCTGCTGCCCGGTTTCGTAGATTCACACACTCATCTGGTCTTCGGTGGTTACCGTCCGGAAGAATTCATGTGGCGGATGCGCGGCGACAGTTACATGAGCATCATGGAACGCGGAGGAGGCATCGTCAATACCATGAAAGCGACCCGGGAAGCCTCTTTCCACGCGCTGAAACGGAAAGCCGAACGGTACATCGACGTCATGAGCGCCATGGGGGTCACCACCGTGGAAGGGAAAAGCGGATACGGACTGGACAGGGAAACCGAACTGAAGCAACTCAAAGTGATGGAGGCCATCAACCGCGACCCCAGCCGGAAAGCGGACATCGCCACCACCTTTCTCGGAGCACACGCCCTCCCCCCTGAGTATAAAGACAGGGAAGAACGCTACATCGACTTCCTGATTGACGAGATGTTACCCTTTATAAAAGAGAACGGGCTGGCGGAAAACTGCGACGTGTTCTGTGAAAAGGGGGTATTCACCGTAGCACAGTCGCGCCGGCTCCTGACAGCCGCCCGAAGCATGGGATACGGAATCAAGATTCATGCGGACGAAATCGTCTCATTCGGCGGCGCCGAACTGGCGGCCGAACTGCACGCCCTTTCCGCCGACCATCTCCTGCACGCGTCCGACGAGGGAATCCGCCTCATGGCCGAAAACGACGTGGTGGCCACCCTGCTGCCCCTTACCGCCTTTACCCTGCGGGAACCCTACGCCCGCGGACGGGAGATGATTGACGCCGGATGCGCCGTGGCCCTTGCCACAGACCTGAACCCGGGAAGTTGCTGCTCAGGCTCCATCCCGCTCACCTTCGCGCTGGCATGCATCTATATGCGCCTGAGCGTGGAAGAGGCCATCACCGCCCTTACCCTGAACGGCGCGGCAGCCATCAACCGGGCCGACAGCATAGGCAGCATAGAAGTGGGAAAGAAAGGCGATTTCGCCTTGCTCCATGCCGGCACCTACTACGCGCTTCCCTACTATACGGGCATGAACTCGGTGCAATGCGCCATCAAAGGGGGAATCCCCGTAAAGAGCCTCACGCCAACGGACACGGAAGCCCCCCGGAAAGACAAGGAGCTTCCCCGCCGATAAGGAAAAGCCGAGGCAAAGCCAGACGGAGAAACATGAAGACAGACAACAAGTAAAAACCTTAAAACCGAACCTATTATGTTGACAGAACTGACCCTAAAGGATTTCTTAGCCCAAACGGCCGGGAACGACCCCGTCCCCGGCGGAGGAAGCATATCCGCCCTGAACGGCGCCATCGCCGCGTCGCTGGCCGAAATGGTGGCCCGACTGACCATCGGAAGGAAGAAATATGCCGAATATGAAAACGAGATGAAAAGCCTGGCCGAACACTTCGGACAAGTCCGCCGTCGGCTGGAGGAGGACATAGACCGCGACTCCGAGGCGTACAACCGGGTGTTCGCCGCCTTCAAACTGCCCAAAGAGACCGAAGAGGAAAAGGCCGCGCGCAGCGCCGCCATCCAGAAAGAGACGAAACACGCCGCCGAGGTGCCGATGGACGTGGCGCGCAAGGTATGCGCCCTGCTCCCCTTATTGGAGCAAGTGGTCCGCAAAGGAAACCAGAACGCCGTCACCGACGGCTGCGTAGCCGCCATGTGCGCCCGTACGGCCGTATTGGGCGCGCTGATGAACGTACGCGTCAACCTCACCTCCATACAGGACGAGGCATACGTCAGGCACATGGAGGCGGAAGCCAAAGAACTGGAACGGAAGGCCACGGAGACGGAACGGCAGGCGCTGGACCACCTGCGGCAAGCCCTGGCCTTATAGACAGGAGAAAAGAACACAATGCCTAACGATTATCAAAACGAACCTTATGAGCAAAAACATCTTTCAAATAGGAAACGGCGACCTGACATTCGAGGACATCGAGCGCATCATCAACGAGAACCTGAAGCTGGAACTCTCACCGGCCGCCAAGGAACGGATACAGAAGTGCCGGGACTACCTGGACCACAAAATAGAAACGGCCACCGAGCCGCTTTACGGCATCACCACGGGATTCGGCTCCCTGTACAGCCATAACATCTCTCCGGACGAACTCAGCACCCTGCAGGAGAACCTGGTGAAGAGCCATGCGTGCAGCGTAGGGCAGGAAATGCCTCACGTGATTGTCAAGCTGATGTTCCTGCTCAAGGCGCACGCCCTCTCTTTGGGACACAGCGGCGTGCAGGTCATCACCGTGCAACGCATCATCGACTTCTTCAACAACGATGTCATGCCCATCGTGTACGACCGCGGCTCATTGGGAGCCTCGGGCGACCTGGCCCCGCTTGCCAACCTCTTCCTGCCGCTCATCGGAGTGGGCGACGTGTACTACAAAGGGAAACGCTGCGAAGCCATCAGCGTGCTCGACGAGTTCGGATGGGAACCGGTGAGACTGAAAAGCAAGGAAGGGCTTGCCTTGCTCAACGGCACGCAGTTCATGAGCGCCAACGGGGTGTTCGCCATCCTGAAAGCCTTCCGCCTTTCCAGAAAAGCCGACCTGATAGCCGCCATATCGCTCGAGGCGTTCAACGGACGCGTTGACCCGTTCATGGATTGCATCCAGCGGATGCGCCCGCACAAAGGGCAAATCGAAACCGGTGCCGCGTTCCGCAATCTGTTGGAGGGCAGCGAACTGATAGCCCAGCCCAAGAAACATGTGCAGGACCCTTACTCCTTCCGCTGCATCCCGCAGGTGCACGGCGCCACCAAGGACGCCATCCGCCACGCGTCGTCCGTATTGCTGACCGAAATCAACTCCGTGACGGACAATCCCACCATCTTCCCCGATGAAGACCTGATTATCTCCGGAGGAAACTTCCACGGCCAGCCGCTCGCGCTGGTGTACGACTACCTCGCCATCGCCATGGCCGAACTCGGCAACATCTCCGAACGGCGCGTGGCACAGCTGATTATGGGACTGAGAGGGCTTCCGGAGTTCCTGGTGGCCGAGCCGGGACTGAACTCCGGCTTCATGATACCGCAATATGCGGCCGCCTCCATGGTGAGCCAGAACAAGATGTACTGCTACGCGGCCAGCAGCGACTCCATCGTGTCGAGCAACGGCCAGGAAGACCACGTAAGCATGGGGGCCAATGCCGCCACCAAGCTATACAAGGTAATGGACAACCTGGAACTGATACTGGCCATCGAGCTGATGAACGGGGCACAGGGAATCGACTTCCGCCGCCCGCTGAAGTCGTCCCCCTACATCGAACAGTTCCTGAAGGCCTACCGCAACGAGGTGCCGTTCATTCAGGAGGACATCGTCATGTACAAGGAGATACACAAGACGGTCGCTTTCCTGAAACGCTTCAAATGCGACTACTGACGCTTGTTTTTCATGATATAAAACGTTGAGAGAGAGAGAGAGAAGGCCGGGAGCCTGACCGAAGCCAAACGCGGCCACGTCAGGCTCCCCTTATCTCCATGCGCCTCTCCGCCTCCCCTGCCCGTGCCCTTTTCCCGGCCATCGGGCTTCCGCAAGCGCCGCCATTTGGGGGCCGTCTTCATCCGGTTCGGGCAGCCCCGAAGTACAGGCGGGGCCGTGCAGGAAAAAGGCCCCATGCGTCTGCGACAACCGTTGCGACACGCTTGCGACAGTCGTGGCAAAAGCCTTGCGACTCTTGTCGCATAGGTCATGCGACTCCTGTTGCAAAGACTGTGCGACTCCTGTTGCAATGGTCATGCGACGGTCGTGGCAACCACGGTTCCCTCTCGGCCGGCAGTGCCACCGGCCACCCGAACCGGATGAAGACGGCCCCCAAATGGCGGCGCTTGCGGAAGCCCGACGGGCAGGAAAAGGGCACGGACAGGGCCCCGAAGATTCCCCGCGGCCCGCCAAGGCAGCCACTTCCCTTACGACTGACGCCCGGACGGAGGCCGGAAATCCTCTACTTCTTCTTCCGAAACAGTCCGGCACGAATCCGGCTCAATGACTGCGGGGTAATATACAGATAAGAAGCCAAGTGTTTCAGCGGCACATGCCGCAACAGTTCGGGATTCGCCTCCAGCAAGGTGAGATAACGCTCTTTGGCCGTAGGCGCCCCGAATGCCAGCGTGGCATTGTCCACCGAAAGTATCTCCTGCTCAAATACGCGGCGGCCGAAGTTGGCCATCTCCATGGACTCATTATAGAGCGTCTCCAAGACCGGACGGGAAATCATGTACGCCACACTCTCCGTCACGGCCTCGATGTAAACCGGCGAAGGCCGGTTCTCCACATATCCCCACGAAGAGAAGGCGGCATCGCCCGCGCCGGCAAACCACAGCGTATGTTCCACCCCGTCCTTTAGCGCGTACTCCCGCCATATCCCCCGCTTCAGGAGATAGAAATTGGCATTGCGCTCGCCGGCAGCCACCACGAGTTCGCCTTTCGGGAAGGAGCGCTCTTCCATGGAGGACAGCAGCACACGCAACGTCCGTTCCGGCAATTTATACCGTTGGCAGAATTTCTCTATCATCGTTTCCATGCCGCAAAGTTACTACAAAAAAGTGGAATACGGAAGAATGAAGTAATAGATTTGATTTACAGAGGATTCATTTAAGCTGC
>CANQSM010000113.1 GCA_947626525.1 uncultured Phocaeicola sp.
AGGAAATCTCAAATGTACTTTTCCGACTGACATACACACCCAAATTCGATGTATTCAAATTTTTGTCATGTACTTAATTAGCAAATATAAGTAATTACTTCATAGTGTCGGGATTTCCCGACTGGTTTTTGTTTGTTCGGATAAATTCCTCTATTGCTTGGAAGATTTCATTGGCCGAACAAAGTGGATAGCTGATCTTCTCCAATGGGCACCAGTCTGTCTGGGTTCGGTTTTTGATGAAGGGCACGATTCGGCCGGATTGTACCTCTATGCCTGCTTCCTGCAATAGAGAAAGAGCCGGTTGGCTGATGACATTGGTATGGAGCAGCTTTATCTGACCTAAAATCATCAAGGCTGCCGCTGCTTTACCTACCACCTTATCGGCCACAAGTGCTTCTTTCAAAAATGAGGCATCGTGCCGCAGTAGGTCGTAAAGGTCGGTTATTCCTCTTTGCGTGAATGTGCGTATTTCTGCGCCGTGGGCTATGACGCAGGAATATCCTCCTTCGTAGAGCATTCGGGTCAGCGTATTCATCATAGGGTACCTTGTTTAAGTTTCTCCACGAAATCGTCTATCCGGTGCAAGGCTTTCGGGATATCAATACTCTGAGGACAGTGTGGCGAGCATTGATTGCAGCCTATGCAATGGCTGGCCTGTCTGAGTTTCGGTACGCTCCGGTCATAGCCTATCAGGAAAGCACGGCGGGCTTCTTGGTAGTTTTTCGCTTGGGAACTTTCTGCTACATTTCCTTCGTTCACACATTTGTTGTAGTGCACTAAGATAGCAGGAATATCTATTCCGTATGGACACGGCATGCAATATTTGCAATCGTTGCAAGGGATGGTAGGATACTGAATCATCAGTTTGGCCGTTTCCTCCAGAAACTCCAGTTCGTCATCAGTCAGCGGTTTCAGGGGTGAGTAGGTGTGCAGGTTGTCCTGCAAATGTTCCATGTAAGTCATTCCACTCAGTACGGTGAGCACCTGTTTGGGAGTACCTGCAAAGCGGAAAGCCCAAGAAGCCACGCTGTTTTTCGGTTCCCGCTGTTTTAGGCGTTCTACAATATGTTGGGGCACGTTCGACAAGCGTCCGCCAAGCAGTGGCTCCATGATGATGGCCGGGATGTTCCGTTTTTCCAGTTCTTTGTAGAGGTATTCGGCATTGACGTTTTTGGGTTTCGATGCATGTCGCCAATCTACATAGTTGAGTTGTATCTGCACGAAGTCCCAATGTACTCTTTCGTGCATGGCAAGTATCTGATCAAATACGTCTACTGTTCCGTGGAAAGAGAATCCCAGACGGCGGATACGCCCTGCTTCCCGTTCTTTGAGAAGAAAATCCAGTATGCCGTTGTTGACATACCGGTCGTTGAACATCTTTATTCCTCCGTTGCCGACTGAATGCAACAGGTAATAATCGATATAATCCGTCTGCAAGTCTTTGAACGACTGTTCGTACATGGCGATGGAGTTTTCACGTGTCCAGTTCCGGAAGTTAGACAATTTGGTGGCCAGATAATACCGGTTTCTCGGATATCGTTTCAAGGCGATACCGGTAGACTTCTCCGACCATCCTTGTACATATACCGGAGAGGTATCGAAATAGTTAACGCCATGAGCCATGGCATAGTCCACTAGTTCGTTGACGGCTTCCTGGTCTATCAGATCGCCTTTTCCGTCTTTGGAAAGAACTGTGGGCCAGCGCATGCAACCGTATCCTAAGATAGATATTTTGTCTTCGCCCAATGAGGGGAAAGTGCGGTAAGTCATCTGTTCCGTCTCTTTTTCTTCGGAAAAACCGGAAGAGGTTTGAGCTCCGTTGCGACAAGAAGCCAGTCCGGTAGTGGTGGCACCTGCAATGCCTAAGATTTTCAGGAAATCACGTCGGTTTATAGAATTTTTCTTTTCTTCCATGTGCTTCGTTTCTTTTTTACTGTCATGAGAATGTTCTACTTGTTGGTATATCTAATTATACAGTCCGATGACGTTTGTGCCCCTCTACATAAATGGCGCTGAAAGGACGTGCCGGGCAGAGATTCTCGCAAGCTCCGCAGCCTATACAGCGTTCTATGTTGATTGCCGGAATGGTGGGAGATCCGGTCACCTCCGAATTGGAAGACACCATGGTGATGGCACCTGTGGGACAATGACGGGCGCAATTTCCGCAATTTACCCCATCGGTTAGCGGTATGCAATTGTCTTTTATCCAAACGGCATGTCCTATCTGAACGGATGACTTCTCGGCTACAGTGATGGGACGGATAGCTCCTGTGGGACAGACCTCTGTGCATTTCGTACACTCCGGTCGGCAATATCCCCGTTCGTAAGACATCTCCGGTTGCATCAGCTTGATAAAGTCCGTAGACGGACGCAATACCTCATTCGGGCAGACTGATACACACAGTTGGCAAGCCGTGCAATGTTGGGCAAAATGACCTGCGTCCCAAGCACCCGGAGGTATGATGGAGGTTGTTCGGTCGGGTATTTGTTTGTTTTCTATTGCAGCCAGCCCTCCATCCACTTTTTTTTCCTGAGCCTGTAATACAGAGGTTCCGGCTACGATGGCCGTGGTGGTGAGAAAACGTCGTCTGTCATGGTTTATCGGCTCGTCTGTTGCGGCCGTTTGGGTGGCAGGCCGACGTCTGGTATAGCTGATGGCTCCTTGTTTGCATTTGTTGAGGCAGTCCATGCAAGCAACGCAACGGCTGTAATCAATTTTGTGTGCTTTGAAGTGGATGCATGATGCTTTGCAATTTCGGGCGCATGCCCCACAGCCGTTACATTTATCAGTGTCGATGACCGGTTTGAACAAGGAATATTTGGAAAGTGCTCCTAAAAGGGTTCCTACCGGACAAATTGTATTGCAGTAAGTACGTCCTCCCCGCCAAGCCAACAGTACTACCACGACCAGCGTGATGACGGCAATGAGGAAAGTCGGGATACTCCGTAACCATACGTCTGTTTCATAAAAGGCATAACTGTCCATCCGTTCGGCAAAGTATGCCAGCAGATTGTTTCCTCCTTGCCATATCGGTGCCAACAGGTTGGAGACTATGCGTCCGTATGCGCTGTAAGGAGCAAATAGGGCCACGAAAAAATGAATTCCTGTTATACAAGCTATTACAAACACTCCCAACATGCCATAACGCAACCATGTGAGGGAGGGCGAATAGCGGAACCGGTTCTTCTTCCGCTTTCCGGCTACCCACGAGACAACATCCTGAAATACACCGAGAGGACAGATTACCGAGCAGTAGATACGTCCAAACAGAAGAGTCAATAAAATAAGGAAAACAATAATTCCGACATTTAGAGCCAATAATGCCGGGAGAAACTGGATTTTAGCCATCCATCCGAACCATGCATGAAGTGTTCCCGTAAAGTCGAGGAACAGTAGCGTAATCAGGATGAAAAACAGCAAGGCAACAGTTAGTCTGATTGTACGTAACATAAAATCACTCCTTTTTAGGGTTAGTCATTATTTTAGTCATAAAAATTTTGCATTCTGCGTGGAAGCTTCATATTTTGTTTATCGTATATGATCTTTTCGTTGATGATGCAAAAATAAAAAGAGAATTTGAAATAACATGTATCTATACTACAGAGAATATAACCCATTTTACTGTTTCCTTTTTTCTCCTGCTTTTTTCCGGTGATCGCTCGGATTCTCATTAAAATGCTTTTTAAATACCTCTCTGAAATATTTAGCGTCACAAAATCCGCACATATCTGCCACTTCTACTGGGGTGTATCCTTCCTGTAACAGTCGGGAAGCCCGTTGCAGCCGGATGAAGCGGATTTGTTCGGAAGGAGATTTTCCAGTGAGCGCCTTCAATTTGTTGAAGAAGCTGCTTCGGCTCATATTGTGCATAGCGCAAAGTGTGTCGACATTGAAATTTGCGTTAGCTATGTTCTTCTCTATATTCTTTCTTACTGCCGCGATGAATTCCCATTCCTTGCTGCTCAGGTTTCCATTGGTTAATGGCAGCTCAATTTCCATCATTTCCAAATTGCTGTATTTGTTTCGTAATAGATTCCTGTTCGCTAATAAATTGCTGATACTTGCCTTTAGCAATTCTACGCTAAAGGGCTTTGCAATATAATCGTCCGCTCCTGCCTGCAAACCTTTGAGCATGCTCTTTTCATCTCCCAATGCAGTTAACAGAATTATTGGAATATGAGAAGTTTCAATATTTTCTTTAATACTGATGCACAATTCGTCACCTCCCATTTCGGGCATCATCATGTCGGATAGAATCAGTGCCGGATTAAACTCCCTGACAATGACCAGCGCTTCTTTGCCATTGTTGCATGATTCTACTCTGTATGTTTCCGAAAGGATATTTTTAAGAAAAATGCGTAGGTCATCGTTGGCTTCCACAACGAGAATGCGTGGCTGTTTTTTCTTTGCCGCTTCATTTTCTTGTTCGTTGGAGTTGTTTTCTTTTTGGAAAAATGAGATTATGTTACGGGGGGTTTGTATGGAGACTTCTTTCTGATCTGGCAGAAGAAGATGGGCCTTTTTGAAATGTTGTTTTCCTTTAGGAAAAGAAATCTTGAGACAGGTCCCTTTTCCTTCTGTACTGTTGAGAGTAATCTTTCCATGATGCAGCTTTACAAGTTTGTACGTCAGCATCAGTCCTATTCCGCTACCGGTTACTTTCATGTTGACAGCGTTGCTTCCCCGGAAATAAGATTTGAATAGTTTCTTTTGTTCACAGGCCGGAACACCTATTCCCGTATCTTTTACCTCTATGTTCCAAGTATTTTTGTTTTCGTATGCGACAATATGTACATTGCCTCCTTCCGGAGTATATTTTAGAGCATTCGATACTATGTTTTGCAAGATGGAATCCATTTTCTCCTTGTCGAACCATACATTCAGGTAGCTGAATTCCACATTGTAATTAAAATGGACATTTTTCAGGCATGCGTATTCCAGAAACGAGTGATATAGTTCGGTGACATAAGAATTCAGTTCATATTCGGCAATGTATAATTCAGACGAATCTGTGTCCACTTTCTCGAAGTTGATCAGGTTTGTTGTTAGATGCAATAAGGTGTCTATGTTCTTCAGGGATATATTGATGTTTTTCATGCCATCCGCATCAGCTTGCTTCTTTTCAGTTATTTCTTGCAGCGGGGCTTTAATCATGGTAAGAGGAGTACGGATATCATGCGCGGTATTGATAAAAAAACGTGTTTTTTCATCCGATATGTTTTTTTGTCTTCTAAGCGTGATAATACGATATATGATGATTGTTGCTAAGGCGAGTAAAATCAGATAAAGAACGATTGCCCATGTACTTCGCCACAATGGAGGTTCTATGATGATTCGTATTTTTCGTTCTTCGTAAGTTTTATATTTTTCTTCGTTGGATACTGAACGAATGTGCAGGGTATACTTTCCGGGAGTCAGTTTGGTAAAATGGATTCGCCCGTCTGACGAAAGTCGGTCCCATTCATTATAAAACCCCTCCAGCTTCCATAAGTAAAGAATGTTGGATGGATAATCGTAATTGATGGAAGATACTTTCAGCGAGAAATTGTTCTGATCGTATTCTAATCTTAATGTTTTAGTTTGGTTGATATCCATTTTCAGCGGAGAGTTCTCGTCTCCCGGGAAAACGGCTTGATAAGAAACCCTGAAATCGCTGAGTATAAGAGGACGTGAGACCTGAGGGTTCGGGAGCTGCATATTTGCCGGAAATTCAATGGCTCCATTGTTGCTTCCCAAAATGATCTGATTGTTTTTACGCAAAATGCCGGCTCCGGCATTGAATGTCGCACTAATGAGTCCTTGTTCTTTCGTCCAATTATGGAATCTACTGTTTTGAGGAAAGAAGTTGACGATCTCGTTTTCTGTTGCCAACAAGATATTTCCGTCAGGTTTGGGAACAATCACATAAATATTATTGGAAATCAAAGCGCAATTCTCTGTATGATAATGAATATATGTATGATCGGTAATATTGTAAATAAGTAATCCGGATCCGGACGTTCCTATATACAAGTTTTCTCCTGTTTGGCATAGGGCACTAATGTACATCGACTCGACGGGGAGGTTCATGAATTGGTAGTCTCCCGATTTTTTGTTGAGCAGGTAAAGTCCCCTTGTAGTACCTATCCACATGTAGTCTTTGTCTTTCTCTATGATACATGTAATGGAACTTAATTCAGTATATAGGCGCAGTTTTTTGTTTTTAAGATCCATCCGTTTCAAATTGTAATACCCTCCGGACCAAATGTGTCCTGTTGAATCTTTTTTAATGGCTCGGATATATTGGTCTGGCTGTACATTTTGTCCAAAGAAACTGGAAAGCGAGAAATATTCTGTGGATAAATTCTCTTTGTTAATCTGATAAATTCCGGATGCATATCCACTTGCCCAGATTATTCCCGGAGACACTTCGCATAAAGCCAGGAAAATGTGGTTTCTGTTACCTTGTTTGTGTTGGAAAGTGCTGGTAAAAGAATGCCAAGTCCCGGTTTGGGAGCGATACAAACTGATTCCATTGCTGGTGGCGAACCATAAATCTCCGTCATGATCTTCAATGATACTATACACTTGGTCGTTAATCAGTGACTGTAAGTTGCCTATCGAGTGCTTTATCCATTTATAGTGCGCGTAGCGGTTGTCACGGATAGTGATTCCGTTCGGATAGTTCGACAACCAAATACGTTGCTTGTCATCTACGTAAATATCGTTGATGTTATTCCCATTCATTTCATTGTGACTTTGATAGTTGGCGGTAATATACGGAATCAGATGACATGAATCTGTATGGATGCGATACACGCCTTGTCCGTCTGTGGCGACCAGTACATTTTGTTTGTCCAGATTCGTAATGCAAGTAACGTTTACATCGTTTAAGGAAGAGTCGGAGTAAAGCTTTTCATGATGTATCATATCATGAATGATGATGCCTTTCCTGAATGTGCCGATAAATAATTTTCTGGAAGAAGGATGGAAATACAATTCATTGATAGGTATGCTGATGCTGTCAATCGTTGCGCAGGGGACATGCCGTAAGATTCTGCCTTTCAGTTCTGTGTGGAACAATCCTTTGTTTGTTCCTATGAAGAAGTGGGTGGAGTCGGTCTGTTCAACTGTTGTTATTGTCTGATGGTCGTGTTTCTTGCATAGGATGGAGGAAGTCTGCTTGGTTCGGATATCGTACAGGGTAATGGAATCTTTATTACACAGCCAAATACGGTCTTGGTGGTCTAAATAACCATATTCAATGTCCGGTGAAGGTTTTTTTCTTTGTTTCTCTGATAATTTGTATACCATATTAAAACGGTCGTAGGTTGAATCATATTGGAATATTCTTCCTTTTTTCCCTATAACCCATAATGAGCCGTTACGGTCTATGTAAATCCAATCCTGACTAGTCTGTGGGTCGAAGCGGGTATAAGGGTCTGTCAATCTGTAGTGTTTAATCTCTTTTCCGTTATAGCGGTCTATTCCCTGATGAGTTAAAAACCACATGTAACCCTGTCGGTCTTTCTGGATGCGATAAATTTTTTGATTGCTTAGTCCGTCTGCCGTACTGATATACCGGTATGTTTGGGCAGAACAGACGAATGGAATCCATATGAATATGAAATAGATTATATTTTTCATGTGATGTCTAAAGTTATTGATATTGCTCCTCTTTTTTTAGAAAAGATATCAAAATATGCCAACAAAGTTAATGAATATTTTTAAAATGGAAATGCTTTTCAAATAAATAAGACTATGAACATTTATCCTTAAAATTATACTAGGATTTATCTGATATGTTTTAAGTTTTTAAAGAAAGGAGGAGCATGCATTAAAAAATATCATTTTTACCAAATTTATACGTGAGTTCGGGATAAGTTTTTCTTAAAATAATGTCAATTGAGTCGTTCTTTCCACATGTACCGGCAATGTTTCCGGCTTGTTTTCAAAGAATGAATATGTCGTGAGTGCAGAGCAGATGTTCATGATGAAATTGTGTATTGATCTGTGCCTTGAAGCGTCATGAGTTCCACAAAGTTGTACGAGACGGTATCAGGAAAATATCCAGAAAGGTGCCGCCTTATGTAAAAGAGGTAGTAATGCTTGGAAGTTGGCGAAAGAGCCGAGGTGATAACACACCAGTATGGTCATTATCCCGTTCTCGCTCAACTTCCCCTTGCGGTTACGGTGACGGTGTTCCTTGTCTTCAAGAAGGAGTTTTTTCTCGCATTCGGAAGCAAGATTCTTGCAAAGTTCATCCATCATACAGAAAATTTAAGTAATTCTGGAAAGTTAAAGGACTTTGGGGAATCACCCATTTTTGAGGTAATGACTTGGCAACCATACCATTTGTGCGTTTTGCCATGAATTGCTTTTCAAGTAACTCTCTAATTGGGTACAAAGGTAAAACAAATTTTTTAAGTACAAGATTTGTTAATACATAAACCATTGGGATTTTATTACTATTCAACATACTTTTCAGCTTGAATAGATCAAATATTTTTTCATTTAAAACATTATGGTACACCCATAAAGCAAATGTATTATCAGAAATTATAACCTTTCTGCCAGATGGATGGGAAAACTCTTGTCCTCTGTAATTACCTTTTCTTATTATTAGTGGCATACTTTCATCTTTAGTCCATTCTGCTATCAAATTATTCCATGAATTTAAAACATCCATAGAAATCTTTAATTGATTTTCTGATGATTCCTTCCATAACCGACCAAGTTCTTTAATCTTATTCCTTATATTGATTCCTACAAAATCCATAAATTGGGTTATTTTGGCTTTTACTGAGTAATTACAATTCAACAATAATGAAGTTATTTGATAAGTCTATTCTTTTTAAGTTCTATCAAATCAAAGCTCTGAATACGTGAATCATGAGTTTCATTTCGATTTGTTCCCTATATTTTTGGCTCATTGTTACTAAGTTCGGAACTATTGCATGGGCAATAACCGTCACATTTTTATCAAATTCAAGTTTAAAGTTCACTACTTTTGTGGTATTCTCTGAGATGATAAATTTCACACCAAGGGCATTGCTTATTAAACGACAAATATAGTTGTCGATATATCTAAAGCAGATGTTAACATCTGTCCAATACTTTCCTCCGCCTCTAATGTATAAAGATTGTTTTACAACTTCTATCTTAAAAGATTTTAGGTATTGATACAGACTTTCAAGACTGTAAATATCATCATTAAAAAATCCTCTCCTTTGATTGAGCATTTGCTTCCCCCATTCCCACGCATTACATCGCCACTCTAACCAATCGAAATTCAGTTGAGAGATAAGACAACTATCTCTTAATGCTAAATTTTAAGTACATGACAAAAATTTGAATACATCGAATATAGGTGTGTATGTTGGTCGGAAAAGCACGTTTGAGATTTCCTCAAGACCATACTTGACCAATGACTTAGCCTTTCGTCCATGCTTCAGAAT
>CANQSM010000114.1 GCA_947626525.1 uncultured Phocaeicola sp.
ACAGGCGGCGCACTGGATGTGGCATGGCTGGCGGAGGGAGACAAGCTCAACTCCAAGATGGCGGACTTCAAGAAGAATATCGACCGTATTCTTCAACTGGGCGGTTCCCCCGGCCAGCAGGCTGTGTGGAAGGAATACTATAATGTGTTCCTGTCAGCCATCAAAGCGACACAGGAAGCGTATATGCCCAACTCGCAGCGCAAGAAACAGTACCTGCGCGTCTATGCCGACGTGTCTCGCAAGAACGAGGAGCTGGTGCGCTATCTCGTCTATCTTGCCAACAGTAAGACGACCGTCTCGCTGCTGGCATCAAGCTATGAAAGGGAAAACAAAAACGCCGTGTATGCGGCGGAGGCACTGGCCCAGTGGCGCGATGCGTGCTGGAGTGCGACAGGAAACAGTATCAACCAGCCATAAGGACGACAGACAGATTCAGAAATAAATAACTAATAAACAAAATTCAATGGCAGACAATATTCTTAGCGATTTTGGTATCAACCTGCTTGAGGAAGAGGTGGATGACGTGATTTTTCAGACCAACGAGTTCCTGTGTGACGCCACTTTCACCGGATCTCAAGGCCCTTTTTGGTGGATTCTCCAGATGTGCATGGCACTGGCGGCACTCTTTGCCATCATCATGGCGGCCGGCATGGCGTACAAGATGATGGTGAAGAACGAGCCACTCGATGTGATGAAGCTGTTCCGCCCCTTGGCGGTGGCCATCGTGATGACATGGTGGTATCCCCCTGCGGACACGGGGATGCACAACAGCGGCAGCAGTTGGTGTGTGCTCGATTTTCTTTCGTATATACCCAATGCCATCGGCTCATACACCCATGACCTGTACCAGGCGGAAGCCGCCCAAATCGGTAACAAGTTCGAGGAAGTGCAGCAGCTCATCTTCGTCCGTGACACGCTCTATACCAGCTTGCAGGCACAGGCGGACGTAGCCCGTGCCGGTACGATGGATCCCGCCCTGATAGAATCGACCATGGAGCAGACCGGAGTCGATGAAGTCACCAATATGGAGAAAGATGCCAGCAAGCTGTGGTTCACCAGTCTTGTCTCCGGCGCAACCGTCTGCATAGACAAAATCGTGATGGTTATTGCGCTGATTGTCTTTAGAATAGGTTGGTGGGATACAATATGCGTACTTTACAAGCGGAACTGATTCCACAGGAATGGAAGCTGGCTATTTGTGCTTTCGAGGGAAAAGCGGAGGTGGAACTCTCTATCAAAGAAAAATGAGGATTTAAAAAAGAAAGCGTTACCAGGCCTTCTCAGGTGTGGTAACGCACATTACAATACAAAATACAAATACAACTAAACGAGATTCTATTATTAAACGATTCCCTGTGCCATCATGGCATGGGCAACTTTCATAAAGCCTGCTATATTCGCGCCCTTTACATAATTGATGTAGCCGTCAGGTTGTGTTCCGTACTTCACACACTGCTCATGTATACCGTACATGATCCCGTGTAATTTCTGGTCAACTTCTTTTGCCGTCCAACTCATGTGCATAGCGTTTTGACTCATTTCCAAACCGGATGTAGCCACACCACCGGCATTAACTGCCTTGCCCGGAGCATACATGATTTTATGTTCAATGAATGCATCAATAGCTTCAGGAGTACATCCCATGTTGGAAATTTCTCCTACACATGTTACTTGATTTTGAATCAAGGTTTTGGCATCGTCTTCATTCAATTCGTTCTGTGTAGCGCATGGTAAAGCGATGTCCACTTTGACTTCCCAAGGACGATGTCCCGCTACGAATCTTGCATTCGGATATTTTTCTGCGTACGGTGCTACGATATCGTTGCCTGACGAACGGAGTTCGAGCATATAATCAATCTTGTCACCGCTGATGCCGTCCGGATCGTATACGTAACCGTCCGGACCGGAGATGGTGACAACTTTTGCTCCCAGTTGGGTAGCTTTGGTTACAGCACCCCATGCAACGTTACCGAAACCGGAAACTGCAACGATTTTGCCTTTGATGTCAATGCCTTTTGTTTTCAGCATTTGATTTACGAAGTACAGACCACCGAATCCCGTAGCTTCAGGACGAATTAGTGAGCCACCGAATTCCAACCCTTTGCCGGTAAATGTACCAGTAAATTCCCGGGTAAGCTTCTTGTACATGCCAAACATATAGCCTACTTCACGGCCTCCTACACCGATATCGCCTGCCGGGACATCCATATCCGGACCAAGATGGCGCCATAATTCAAGTATGAAAGCTTGGCAGAAACGCATGATTTCCGCGTCACTCTTGCCTCTCGGAGAGAAATCCGATCCGCCTTTACCACCACCCATAGGTAGGGTAGTCAGTGCATTTTTGAAAGTTTGTTCGAAGCCTAAGAATTTCAAGATAGACAAGTTTACCGATGCATGGAAACGGATACCGCCTTTGTATGGGCCAATGGCATTGTTGAATTGCACACGGTAACCTAAGTTAACTTGTACTTTGTCGTTGTCGTCGACCCAAGGAACTCTGAACGTAAAAATACGGTCAGGTTCTACTAAACGTTCGATAAGACTTACTTTTTCAAATTCTGGATGTTGGTTGTAGATATCTTCAATGGATAAAAGAACTTCTTTTACCGCTTGGAGGTATTCCAATTCGCCCGGGTGTTTTGCCTCAAGAGAGGACATGGTACGTTCGATATTCATAATAGTCGGTTTTTAAGGTTAATGATAAAATGTAACCAAATGTTGATGCAAATATAGGTTATTATCTATACTAACCAAAATTATTCATAAGAATTTTATGTAAAAAGTGATAAAATGATAGATTTGAAGTGTCTGAGAAACACTTGTACAGTTGCCGGAATACTCTTTTTTTCGAGTTGCAGGTTGAAGTGACGGTAATATATATAATAAGGTATAGGCCGTTTCTATTTTGGGGCGATTTTTCGTTAATTTGTTGCATATTACGATATTTATACCGATTTTTGTTTTTCTCAAAAAGTAAAAGACAGATAGAAGAACATGCTTAGCAAATTCAAATTGAACCAACTTTATTTTAAAGACACTTCGTTTGTCGATTTGATGACAAAACGCATCTTCAATGTATTGCTTGTAGCCAATCCATACGATGCTTTTATGCTGGAGGACGATGGACGTGTAGATGAGAAAATTTTTAATGAATACATGAATCTGAGTCTTCGCTATCCGCCTCGTTTTACGCAGGTGTCTACCAAAGAGGAAGCTTGGCAGAAACTTTCGGCCATGACTTTCGACTTCGTGATATGTATGCCTGGAACCGATAATAACGATGTGTTTGATATTGCCCGGAGCATTAAGGAGCGTTATGCCCATATCCCTTTGGTCGTACTTACTCCTTTTTCGCATGGTATCACCAAACGTATGGAGAATGAGGACTTGAGTATCTTTGAATATGTTTTCTGTTGGTTGGGAAATACAGATTTGTTGCTTTCCATCATCAAACTGATGGAAGATAAGATGAATTTGGAGCATGATGTCAAGGAGGTGGGGGTGCAGATGATTCTGTTGGTGGAAGATTCCATCCGCTTTTATTCATCTGTGCTGCCGAATCTTTATAAGTTTGTGCTGAAGCAGAGTAAGGATTTTGCCACCGAGGCTTTGAATGCCCACCAAAGTATGTTGCGTATGCGCGGGCGTCCTAAAATTGCACTGGCACGTACCTATGAAGAAGCGATGGCTCTTTATGAGCAGTACAGTCGTAATATATTGGGAGTGATTACCGATGCCAACTTTCCTCGCGAAGGCAAAAAAGATCCACAGGCCGGTGTTCGTTTGCTGGAAGCGATTCGTGCCCGTGATGAATATGTGCCACTCATCATGCAGTCGTCCGAGGTAGGGAATGAGCCTTTGGCGAATCGTTTGGGAGCCAGTTTTATCGACAAGAATTCCAAAAAGATGAATATCGACTTGAGAGAAGCCGTGTCTGCGAATTTTGGTTTCGGAGACTTTATTTTTCGTGATCCGAATACGATGGAAGAGATTGCAAGGGTGCGTAATCTGAAAGAGCTGCAAAACATTATCTTCTCCGTTCCCAAGGAATCCCTGCTCTATCATATCAGCCGTAATCACGTGTCACGCTGGCTCTATTCGCGTGCCATGTTTCCTGTGGCCGAATTCCTGAAACAGATAACATGGAAGTCTTTGCAGGATGTGGATGCTCATCGGCAGATTATTTTTGACGCTATCGTTAAATACCGGAAAATGAAAAACCGGGGAGTGGTAGCCGAATTCTTGCGTGACCGCTTTGATACCTATTCCAATTTTGCCCGTATTGGCGAAGGGTCGTTGGGTGGAAAAGGGCGTGGTCTGGCATTTATTGATAATCTGGTGAAACGTCATAGTGAGTTCGAACAGTTTGAAAATGCTTCGGTAGCTATTCCTAAGACAGTGGTACTCTGTACGGATATTTTCGATGATTTTATGGATTCCAACAATCTTTACCAGATAGCTTTGAGTGACCAGCCGGATGACGTGATTCTGAAGCACTTCCTGCGTGCAAAGTTACCCGATCGTCTGATAGATGATTTTTTTGCTTTTTTTGATGTGGTGAAGGCGCCGGTAGCCATCCGGTCTTCCAGTCTGCTCGAGGATTCCCATTATCAACCTTTCGCGGGTATCTATTCTACTTATATGATTCCCTACATGGAAGATCGGTACGAGATGCTCCGTATGCTGAGTGATGCGATCAAAGGGGTGTATGCATCGGTTTATTATCGTGACAGCAAGGCTTATATGCAGGCTACCAGCAATGTGATCGATCAGGAAAAAATGGCTGTTATATTACAGGAAGTGGTAGGTACTCAGCATGGTGATCGTTATTATCCGGCTATATCGGGTGTGGCCCGGTCGCTCAATTATTATCCTATTGGTGATGAGAAGCCCGAAGAGGGAATTGTCAGTCTGGCTTTGGGATTAGGCAAATATATTGTTGACGGCGGTTTGACCTTGCGCGTTTGTCCGTATCATCCCCATCAGGTGCTGCAGACCAGTGAAATGGAGATTGCCTTGCGCGAGACGCAGACTCAGTTTTATGCCTTGGATATGAAAAATGTGGGGGAGAATTTTTCTATCGATGATGGTTTCAACATTCTGAAACTTCCGGTAAAGGAGGCGGAAAAGGACGGTGCGCTTACCTTTATTGCCTCTACTTACGACCCGTATGATATGGTGATACGCGATGGCATTTATCCGGGAGGACGCAAGTTGATTACGTTTGCCAACATCTTGCAACACGATGTTTTTCCTTTGGCGGAGTTACTTCAGTTTGCGCAGAAATATGGACAGGATGAAATGCGCCGTCCTGTGGAGATAGAATTCGCCGTGAAGCTGAATCCTGACAAGACTGGTATCTTTTATTTGTTGCAGATACGCCCTATTGTGGACAGTAAGGAGATGCTTGACGAAGATCTTTCACTGATAAAGGATGAAGACACGTTGTTGCGCTCCGATAACTCTTTGGGGCATGGAGTCATTACCGACCTTCAGGATGTGGTGTATGTAAAGACCGATCATTATACTCCTTCCAACAATCAGCTGATTGCTTACGAGATTGAAAAACTGAACCGGCGCTTTCTGGAAGAAGGGAAAAGTTATATATTGGTAGGCCCCGGACGTTGGGGCAGCAGTGATACCTGGCTGGGAATTCCCGTAAAGTGGCCTCATATTTCTGCCGCACGGGTGATTGTGGAAGCCGGTCTGACCAATTATAGGGTAGACCCTTCGCAGGGCACTCATTTTTTTCAGAACCTGACTTCTTTCGGAGTAGGTTATTTCACGGTCAACGCTTTCCGTAAAGATGGTGTGTACGACCAGGAGTATCTGGATTCGTTGCCGGCTGTGGAGGAAACAGCCTATTTACGCCATGTGCATTTTGATGTGCCTTTGCTTGTGAAGATGGATGGCCGGAAGAACCGGGGAGTAGTGATGAAGCCACGATAAGTATATAAGTGGGCGGCTTATGCTGTTCGAGGAAACTAATAATATAGTCGCTTAAACGTTCTACTTCCTGCCAGCCTTTCTTCTCGAAAATTTGTTTGGCGCATCGGTCTGCACCCGGATTTCCCTGAATGGCAATTATTGCCGTTCTGGAAGAGGTATTATAGTCGGGTAAGGCGTCAAACAGGTTTTCCAGGGCTTCCCGTTCCATTCTGTTTTCGCCGCAGTCAAGCAAAGTAATCATTTTATTATTTTGCAGGTTTAGTTCGGTCAGTTGGTTCTTGCGGCAGGAGAGTGCATATAAGTGCTCGTTTTGGCTTACGTTTAAAGTTGTGAGTAGGTTATCCGCACATAGCAGCCGAGAAAGCCCTTGATTCATGCTCAGGTCTAAGGCAGTAAGCGGACAGTCTCTGCAATCGAGTGTTGTCAGTCGTGGGCAATGAGTAACATCTATCTCTTCCATAGGGTTGGAGATACAGGCCAGTGTGGAGAGATTCTCGTTGTGCGTGATGTCGAGTCCTGTAAGCTGTGTTTGGCTGAGCGAGAGTTCGGTCAAGGCCGTTTGCCGGCTTAGGTCGAGTCGGGTTATAGGCATTCGCGCGAGGAGTAAATGTTCGAGTGAGGTATTGTTCTCCAGGTTAAGCGCTTGTATACGAGTCCCGGAACATGCCAGATAGGTAAGTCGCGTCAAGTTGCTTACATCCAATGATGAAAGGTCTTTGCACTCGATGCATTCCAATCGTTCCAGATGGGGAATGGCGGATACATCCACTTCGGCAAGCAGCGGGCAGATGGAGATGTGGAGATCTGTCAGCTTGGGGCAATTGGCTGCCTTGAAAGAACATAAGGTGGAAAGAGATGTAATCCGTAGCTTTTCCAATATCGGGCATGAACCGATGGTCAGTTCCTTAGGCAGGGTACCTGTTGCATTACCTATAATCAGTTCCCGGATGAGGCTTTTCTGTATTTTGATGGTGTAGGTTCCTCCTTTTTTATATTCATGTAGAAAGTCTGTAGCGTATTCTTCGCTGCTGACAGTCTCTCTTTTCCCGTCTCCCCAGTCCACAACGATTCGGCTGCCTCTTACGCAAACATCCGTTATAAATCTGCCATCCTCTCCGGCTGTTACGTTCGTTGTGATTTCCAGCGCTTCTCCTTCCGGTATGGGAGCCATGGATTCATCATCGGAACAAGCGGTGGACAGTATAGTCAGCAGTGCAAGGATAAGTATTTGTCGTTTCATGGTTTGAGTGGTTATAGTTGGATGTTGTCAATGAATACGCCAAAGGTACGTATAAAATCTTTAGGGGGGGGGTAAAATGGAAGTGTTATTTCAGTTGATGTTAACAATCTTTAAGATGATTCTGTCCGTCCTTTATCTTCCTTTGTGTATTTCAAAATCTGTTTTATACCCCACGTTTACGGTACTCCAAGTGCCAAACCTGTGACTTTCCTAACCACAGGCTTGCGGCTACCCTAAGTGCTACGCCTATGGAACGGTAAGTGACAGGCGTGGCACTTGGCATGAGCCATACTTGTCTGATTTGACTGGTTTTATTGAAGCAACGGGATTGGGTTCGCGTAAGTGATTTGGAAGCTCCGCTTAATCCTGATGATGAGACGATGCCTATCAGTGGATTGTGCCCGGATTATGGGAACCGGGTAAGGCCGGAAGGAAAACAATGTACAGATTGGTATAATAAGAAGACGACCGCTCAGTGGTTTCCCGTATGAAGTGCCGTCAAATAATAAAGGCCTGAGGTGAGGCGGTGGCACGCCCGGACCTTTATCTCATCTTTTCAGTCCCATCTCTTTCGCTTTGTCCATCATGAAGACATAGGCCGCTTCATGTTCGTTGGGAATCACCCCGTCGAGAATGGCGTCCTTGATGGCGCTTTTCAAAATGCCGATTTCACGGCAAGGCCGTAAATGGAACGTCTCCATAATCTCCTCGCCGGTGACAGGAGGCTGAAAGTTGCGGATACGGTCTTTTTCCTCCAAATCTTTCAGCTTTTGGCGTACCAGTTTGAAGTTGTCGAGAAAACGTTGCTTGCGGATTTGGTTTTTGGAAGTGATGTCTGCTTCACACAACAACATTAAATCGTCAATGTCATCACCCGCTTCGAACAACAACCGTCGTATGGCGGAGTCTGTCACCACGTCATCGGCGATGATGATGGGGCGCATGTGCAGCGTGACGAGTTTCTGTACGTATTTCATCTTTTCGTTCATCGGCAGTTTCATTCTCCGGAAGATATCTGGAATCATTCTTTCGCCGATGATGTTGTGATTGTGGAAAGTCCAGCCAATACGTGACTCCCACCGCTTGACACGTGGCTTCCCGATGTCGTGTAGCAAGGCTGCCCAGCGTAGCCATAGGTTGTCGGTATGCTTGGAAATATTGTCCACCACCTCCAATGTATGGTAGAAATTATCTTTATGTGCTCTTCCGTTCATGATTTCCACACCTTGCAAGGCGGCCAATTCCGGGAAGATGAGTGGCAACAGTTCGCTGCGATCCAGCTCTACGAATCCTTTGGAGGGAACGGGGGAAAGAAGAATCTTGTTCAGTTCGTCTGCAACGCGCTCCCGGGAAATGATTTGGATACGGTCTTTGTTGTGGCGGATGGAAGCGAACGTCTCTTCTTCTATATAGAAGTTGAGCTGGGTGGCGAAACGGATACATCGCATCATACGCAGCGGGTCGTCACTGAAAGTGATGTCCGGGTCGAGTGGAGTCCGTATATTGCCCTGACGGAGATCTTCCAGTCCGTTGAAAGGATCTGCCAGTTCTCCGTATCGTCCTTTATTCAAACATACGGCCAGTGCGTTGATGGTAAAGTCGCGGCGGTTCTGGTCGTCTTCCAGCGTCCCGTCTTCTACGATCGGTTTACGGGAGTCGTGCTGGTAAGATTCTTTACGTGCCCCTACAAATTCCACTTCTGTCTGACGGTATTTTACCTGAGCCGTGCCGAAACTGGCAAAGACGGATACGTGTGCCTCTTTGCCCAACTGGGCTGCGAGGGCTTCGGCCATTTGTATGCCGCTTCCTACTACCACTATATCAATGTCTTTCGATGGGCGTTGCAAAAACAAATCGCGCACGTAACCGCCTACGACATAACATTCCAGTCCAAGTTTATCTGCTGTCTCTGAAATTTGATGGAATATGTTGTCGGAAAAACACCGTTTCAGATCCTCTTGTGTCAGCTCTATCATTCTCATAAATAACATCACTTATAGGGATTGCAAAGTTAGTGCAAGGGAAGGGGACTGCCAAATTAATTTCCAATTTTCCGTTCCGTCAGATCAATTATAATCCGCAAAACGAAATGTTGCACTCATGAAAAACGAAGTGCTCAAAAACGCAAAACGAAACGTATCCGGGAAA